>JAGPIR010000105.1 GCA_018054915.1 Allobrachymonas sp. | reverse complement strand
TTACCAGCACCTATCAACATAGGTAAATACAGTTTGAATTGGAATCATAATCCACAGGTCCGCGGTTCGAATCCGTGAAGCGCCACCAAACAAGTCAAGGGCTTACGTGAAAACGTAAGCCCTTTTTTCTTGTCACCCAAGGCCGCAATGCCGACATTTTGGCTACAGGCCGCACGGGTCTTCCGCTTATGCGCTGCCACCTTGGGGCTCGCCGCCCAGATCCAGCACTTGTCCATGGTTCGCAAAGTGCTCGCGCAGTCGTCGTGTCTGCTCCCGTTCGCGGCGCGAAAGCGCGCTGTCGCCGAGCCGTTGGCCCCAATAGCCGTTCACGACAAGGGTTGTAAAGTCCACCTTTCCGAGGTTCCCCAGCAAATCCGCAGCAAAACCCGCCTGCAGATACAGCGTAACGTCGTTGATGAACAGCACATCACGCCCGCTACCGGACGGTGGCAATTGGTCGAACAGCGCCTCGATGGCGCGTGCGTTTTCGGCGGCCTTTTCCTCGGCCTCGGCTTCGGTGGCCGAGCTCAGGCGCGGTGCGTGCAAATGCGTGCGCAGATCCAGCACATCGCTGTCGGGTGGTGGCAACAGGTAGCCACCTGCGCCCGCCAGGCCGCGCGCCTGCGCCAGAGCGGGCGGTATGTCCGGCGCCAGATCCAGCACCACGATGCGGCCGCCCTGCCCTTGCGCGCAAAGCCGTGCGAGCCATTGGCGGCACAGGGTGGTCTTGCCCGCATTGATGTCGCCCATGACGAGCAGCTTTTTCCCAAGCGGATCGGCGGGCAGGCAAGGTGCAACGGTCATGGCGCCTCCTTTGCTTCTTGCGGCTGGTAGGTTTCGGGCAGCATAAACAGCATGGCAGCGCCCATCAAATAGATGCCGCTGGTGATGGCCAGCCCCGCCTGCAAGCCGTGTGTTTTTCCGATCACGCCAATGGTGTAGGGCGCGGCCATGGCGCCAATGCGCCCCATGTTCCAGCAAAAGCCCCCGGCATAGGCCCGCAGGTGCCCGGGAAACAGTTCAGCGTAATACGCGCCCAGAATGCCGCCCGCGCCGCACAGTGCAAAGCCCACCACCGCGCCCCACCAGAACAGGAACATGGGGCTGCGCACCACGATGTACACGGCAATTGATACCGCGCAGGCAGCAAACGCCGCCAGCATGGCGCGCCTGCGCCCGACCCGGTCGGCCAACAAGCCAAAGAACTGGAAACCAAAAAACATGCCCGCATACATCACGAAAGTGAAGCCCAGCATGGCCTCGACGCTCAAGCCGCGCTCCTGGGTCAGAAAGGTCGGAATCCAGAACGCCGCGCCCCAATAACCCGCCAGGTTGACGATGCTTACCAGCATGGCCGGCAATGTGATGCGCGCCAGACCGCCACCAAAGATGGCGCCGGGTCCAATGCGCCCCCCGGTCTGTGCCGCTGCAGCAGATCCGGCAACGGTTTCTTCCTGGCCCGGTTGGCGACGGCCGGATGGAATCAGGCGGTGCACCAGCGGCGCCCCGGCAATCGACACCGCGCCCACCACGAACAGCCCCTGCCAGTGCAATGGCAGCAGCCAGCGCCCCAGCAGCGCCGTCACGATGGCCCCCACCGCAAAACTGCTGAGCACAAATGACACGGCGCGTCCACGAAAACGCGGCGCCCAATGGTCGGCAATAAGCGCCGCGCACGGCCCCCACACACCGCCAATGGCCAGCCCGGTGACAAAGCGCAGCACCATCCACGGCAGCCAGCCATTGATGAAATACGCCCCGCCCATGCCGATTCCAAGCCAACACAGCGCCAGCACCAGCGCAAAGCGGCGGCCCCGGTTCTCGGAAATCAGCCCGAACAGGATGCTGCCCAGCATCGCACCCAGCATGGTGGCCGTGCCCAGCAGCCCGCCTTCGGGCAGGGTGAGCGCCAGCGCCTTCAACATGACTGGCATGACGATGGCCAGCACCGTCAAATCAAAACTGTTAAAAAAATACGAAAGAAAAGTCGCCCACAACACTTTCCAGCGGTGCGGGCTGCCGCTGGGAGCGCTGGACGGGGGAATGTGGCTGGGATGGGCGGCGTTGCCGCCGGATGTATGGTTGGCCAAGGCTGTCTCCGTGCAGTGAAAAAATGCCTGCGGGAAGCCAATGGCCGTATACGCTCTCTGCGCGAGAGCCGGCTCCAATGACAATGACGTTGTTTCCTACGCGGGGATGACCCCAATCAGGTTCAACGGGTTCCACCGAAGTGGTCTCAGCCTCGACTTGCGTCTTTGGCACCCCGACAAGCCTGATGAGTATAAGCCCCCTTTGCACACCAACAGGGCCGCCGCGCAAGACAATCGCGCCCGAAGCGCTGAGGCCGGGCCGGGCCGGGCCTTGTATCATCCACCCCTTTTCCTGAACCGATTCATCCCGCAGCACCCATGTCCGATGGCCTCAACGTCTCGCAGCAAGAAGCAGTCAACCACCTGCACGGGCCGTGTCTGGTGCTGGCCGGGGCGGGGTCGGGCAAAACGCGGGTCATCACGCACAAGATCGCACGGCTGATCCAGGCGGGCTGCTCGCCGCAGCGCATTGCCGCCATCACCTTCACCAACAAGGCCGCCGCCGAAATGCGCGAGCGCGCCAAGGGGCTGATCGGCAAGGCCGCCAAAGAAGTCATCATCTGCACCTTTCACGCGCTGGGCGTGCGCATGCTGCGCGAAGACGGCGCGGCGCTCGATCTCAAGCCCAACTTCAGCATTCTGGATAGCGACGACGTGCTGAGCCTGCTCAAAGATTGCGGCGGCACCACCGACGCGGCCGTAGCGCGGCAATGGCAATGGCAAATCAGCCTGTGGAAGAACCAGGGCCTGAACGCCGCCACCGCGCTAACGCAAACGTCGGGCGACGAGGGCCACCGCAGCGCCGCCATGGTGATGCAACGCTACGAAGAGCGGCTGCTGGCCTACCAGAGCGTGGACTTTGACGACCTGATCGGCCTGCCGCTGAAACTTTTGCAAAACCACGCCGACGTGCGCGCCAAATGGCAGCAGGCACTGGCCTATGTGCTGGTGGACGAATACCAGGACACCAACGCCACGCAGTACGACCTGCTCAAGCTGCTGGTGGGCCACCCCGGCAAGACCGACGCCCGCTTCACCGCTGTGGGCGACGACGACCAGAGCATCTACGGCTGGCGCGGCGCCACGCTCGATAACCTGCGGCAATTGCCGGTGGATTTTCCGCAACTCAAGGTGGTGAAGCTGGAGCAGAACTACCGATCCACTGCCGCAATTTTGCAGGCCGCCAACAACGTGATCGGCCCCAACCCCAAGCTGTTTCCCAAAAAACTGTGGAGTGCCCTCGGCGACGGCGAGCCGGTGCGCGTGGCCGATGCCGACAACGAGGAACACGAGGCCGAGCGCGTGGTCGCGCGCATCCAAAGCCTGCGCGCCAACAGCCCGCACAAGGAGCTCAAGGACTTTGCCGTACTCTACCGCGCCAACCACCAGAGCCGCCTGCTGGAAACCGCGCTGCGCAAGGCCCAGATCCCGTACAAGGTTTCGGGCGGACAAAGCTTTTTCGACCGCGCCGAAATCAAGGATCTGTGTGCGTGGTTTCGCCTGCTGGCCAACCAGGATGACGACCCGGCCTTTTTGCGCGCCATCACCAGCCCCAAGCGCGGCATCGGCCACACCACGCTCACGCAACTGGGCACATTTGCCAACCAGTACAAAATCAGCCTGTTCGAGGCGCTGTTTTCGCCCCTGCTGCCAACCGCGCTGCCCAAGCGCGCAGTGGATGGCCTGCACGCCTTTGGCCGCTACCTGAACGAGCTGGAATTTCGCGCCCGCTCCACCATCGGCGCCGAAGCCGCCAAGGCGTTTTTGCAAGAATGGCTGCGCGACATCCAGTTTGAAAAATACCTGTACGACAGCGAAGACAGCGAAAAAATCGCCGCCAGCCGCTGGAACAACGTGCTGGAATTTTGCGACTGGATGGGCAACCGCTGCGGCGGAACAATCGACGACACCGCCGGCATCACCATTCAAAGCGACGCCAAAAGCGTGCTGGAAGTGGCGCAGAACGTGGCACTGCTTTCCACCATTGCCGAACGCGGCGCAGACCAGAACGTAGTCACCCTTTCCACCCTGCACGCCGCCAAGGGGCTGGAATGGCCGCACGTGCTGCTGGTGGGCGTGGTCGAGGGGCTGCTGCCTTTCCGGGTGGAAGACACCGAGGGCAACGCCGAAGGCCTGGCACTGCGCATTCAGGAAGAGCGCCGGCTGATGTACGTGGGCATCACCCGGGCGCAACGCACGCTCATGGTGAGCTGGCCGCGCAAGCGCAAAAAGGGCCGCGACATGGTGGCCGCCCAGCCCAGCCGCTTCATCCAAGAAATGGCACTGGATGTGGCCACCACCAAGGAAGACCCGCGCGAAAAACTCAAGGCCCTGCGCGCCGAATTTGCCAAGAAGGCCGCCGAAAGCGCGGCGGGCAAACAAGCGTAAGCCTTGTCAATGGTCAACCGCGACAAGGCTGATTGCTTCGCGAGAAATCCTGGCGGCTTGCCCGATCGACGCGGGCTTGTTTGGTCTGGATGCCGTGGCGCCGCATGCGGTCGCGTGTGCGCCGATCCGGAAAATTGGACTGGCGTGGGGATGCCATATGCTGCTTGCCTCTGTCCGCAAAGTTTTAGGTTTGACTCAACGCCATAGCAATGCGGTTTGCCTTTGCAAAGGCCACAAGGGATACGGAGTTTTCCGACTGCCCTAAAAATTCCTGTCACATAATTCCAACTGGGCATCATTTAGCAATCGCTGAGAAATATGGGAATGTTATCGATTTGTTTTGGATCATCGTAATTGCAACGAGCGTTTGGGTTCTGATTGACGCGAAGACTATCGGCGTTAAGAAGGGGCAAATTCAGGGAATGGGAAATCTTGGGCCGTGGGGCTGGTTCTTCGTCTGTCTTCTACTCTGGATCATCGGTTTCCCCTTCTACCTCGCGAAACGCTCCGAATTTAAGCGCATCAATAGCGGCTTATCCCAAGACAGTCAAAGCATCGCAGCAGTGTCACCACAAGCGAAGAAGGGACTTAGCATTGTCCACTGGGTCGGGATAATTGTCTTCGGAGGCATTGCGTTGCTCGCTCTATTCGGCCAACGCGACGATGGAACCACAAACATCGGCCACATTGCTTCGGGCGGTGAAGCCTCCTCGAGCTCCACATCACAGCCAGAAGGCTCCACCACCGCCGCTGCCATTGCGAAGGCGACGTCCCCCCAGTTTCAGTAGCATTGGGCTTTGGAGTCCGGGGTTAATTTAACTCGTTTCTGAATCAGTGTTTTTGCATAGGCAGCTGGTGTCATTCCGCCTAGGGATCGCTTCGGTCGCTCCTC
>JAGPIR010000103.1 GCA_018054915.1 Allobrachymonas sp. | reverse complement strand
TTAACAGCCGGAATGCGCCCCTGCTCCTTAAGGAATTCAGCCGTGCCGCCCATGGCTTTGGCGACACCGCCCTGCAACCATTGGGCCGAAAGCTGCTCTTGTGCCGTCGGGAAGCGATACAACGCCATAGCTGCAGGCACATCCTTGGGATCGGCCTTGGTCCATTTGGCAATTGCCTTGATCGGAGCGGAGTCAGGTGTCCAGCCCTTCAGTTGTGCGCGGGTCTGTTCGGTAGCCCGGTTGAGCGCCTTGACAAAAGCCACCATGAACGCCTCGTTCTCGGCCGCCCATTTGGCATTAACAGCAATGGCCTCAAAAGTCGGGAAACCCATTTTGCCCACGCTTCCGGAGGTAGCGATCACCTTGCCCTTGGCCTTGACCTTGGAGAGGACGGGGTCCCAAACAAAAGTGGCGTCGATATCGCCCCGCTCCCAAGCGGCAGCAATTTCAGGTGGACGCATGTTCATCACATTCAGGTCTTTACCGGCCACACCATCATGCTTGAGTGCCGCCATCAACTGGTAGTGTGCGGTGGAGACAAATGGCACACCCACGCGCTTGCCCTTGAGGTCCTTGAGGCTGTTGACTCCCGAGCCATTGCGAGCCACCAGCGCTTCGGCATCAGCAATGTCGGCCGAAACCCAGAACGCCTTGATGTCCTGCCCTTGGCTGGCAGCCGCAGTAAGCGGACTGGACCCCACCTCCCCCATCTGCACATCTCCCGACGCCATGGCGCGAATGACGTCGCCACCGCCAGAGAACATGCGCCAGTTGATTTTGTAGCCCGTGGCCTTTTCCACCTCACCCGATTCCATGACCAAACGCAAAGGCACCAACATATCCTGATGCGCAAACGTCACCGTCTTTTCCTGCGCATGCGCCGCGCCGAAAGACAACAGGCCGGTTACCGCGGCGATCGCACCAAGTGTGCGGAGTGTTTTTGACCTCATGTTTGTCTCCTTTGGGTCGTTGAAAAAACTTTTATTAAAAAACTTCATCCTGCAGGGCATACCACTTGTATAAAAAACGCTGTCCAAAACGACGGAAAGGCGCAAAAATCTCAGATGTGACCATTTCCCGGATGTTTGGAAATGGCAGGCGCGACCGGAAAATCGGCAAATCAAGAGAGGCTCCCTGCCCCGCAATCCATTGGGCCAGCCGGCGCCCTGCCTGGGCGGAATACATCACGCCATTGCCGCCATACCCCAGGGAATAGAAAATGCTCTCTTGGGGGTTGGGCTGAAAAATGCGAGGCATCAGGTCATGGCTGACATCAACCCAACCCCACCACGAATAATCAAGGGAGATGCCTTTGAGTGCAGGGAACTTGCGGACAAGATCCCGCACCAGCAAATCTTCATATTGCTGATCCGGCGCGTCCCGTCCGGTAATGGCGCTGCGGCTGCCAATCTGAACGCGCCCATCCGGCAAAAGGCGATAGTAGTGACGCAGGATGCGGGTATCGGTGATGATCAGATTGGTACGGAAATTACATGCCTGGATTTCTTCCGGCGTAAGCGGCCGCGTCACAATGGAATTGGACAAAATCGGCAACAGGCGGTTTTTCAGTTCACGGTGAAGGGTCTGCGAGGTGTAACCGCCGGTGGCTACACCCACGGCACGGGCCTTCACGATCCCGCCAGGAGTGCGCAAGTAATGCACACCGCCACGCGTTTCCCAGCCCGTAACGGGACTGGACGGGTGCACCTTCACACCGAGCGCACGCGCTTTTCGGAGATAACCGAAGGCAAGCTTGCCGGCATGAACACCAATGCCTTCGGGCTCATGCATCGCACCGAACGCCTCACGATCATCCACATATTCGCGTTTGACGGTATCAACATCCAGAATGCGCGCGTCATATTTGAATGTTTCACGCAGCAGCTTGGCCTCTTTATCCAGTACGGGCATGACGCTGGGCTTATGCGCTATATACAAGTGCCCCCCATGCTGCGGATCGCAATCAATGTCTGCGATCATCGTCTTGAAATACTCCATCGCATCAACGCATTCCTGATGCATCCGCAAGGCCGTATCAAGCCCCCAGCGCTCAATCCACTGCGAACGTTTCAGCCTTCCGGAGGCACATTGCGCCTGCCCCCCATTGCGTGTGCTGCACCCCCATGCCGCGCGGTTGGCCTCTAGCACCACCGCCTTGATGCCATGGTCACGCGCCAGCGCAATAGCCGCCGTCAGGCCAGTAAAACCGGCACCGATGATCACGACATCGGCATCCATGTCGCCCTGCACCGGGCCATCATCTGCAGGCAACTCTCCTCCGGTTCCAATCCAGTAAGTCGGCGCGTAATCGCATCCTTGACCAGGCGTGGCGTCAAGCAGGGGATCGTAGGCCGGATCGTAACGATTAACGGCCAGAGTGGCTCCATCGCGGGACGCGCCAGAAACATTAACAGCAGAATGATTCATGGAAAAACAAAAATTTATTTGAATATCGCTTATACGATTTATTCAATTGCTCAAGGAACTCAACATTCATTTAATAGAAACAGGTGGCCTGTCTTTACGAAATGCGTTTTTAACCAATATCTTTCCATTTTTGAAAGTAAAAACATCAACCATGCGCGCCTCGATGCGCGTACCATCCGGCTTCGTGCCAACAAACGTGGATTCAGAAACACCACGGTCGCCAACAACAAAATGATCACCATCAATCCAGGCTGCATCAGGGAAGGTACGCCAAGCCAATTGAAACCCTTCCCGCACGGCATCCCTGCCCATGAAACTCTTGCCGAGCAAGTCCGGACCGCCAACGGCATGAAACGAACAATCGTCCGCCATAAACGACATAAGGGCCTCAATATCATGGTCATTCCATGCCTTGTTGAAAGCCTTGAGAAACACAATATCTGGCACCTGGGTCATAGTAAACACACTTAGCAACTGGTTGAACTAGAAAATAATCTGACAATCAAGTTCCGGTCATTCTCATTGATTTTCTTGTAGTCAAACCGGCGAATCAGGGTAATTCCTTTTGGGAGTAATCCCGATGTTTATGTATCAGCCTCGCACGGGTAAACCCTATAGGGATGCAAAAATTAGAGGCGAGCTGAAATGTTTGCATTCAGAATCCCTGCGGATTTGCAAGAATTCGAGCATTGAAGGTGGAACGGCTGAAGACGATGCCGCGGAGTTTTCCTGACCTGGAGTACACGGCCAAGCCGACCCGAATACGCCATCGC
This sequence comes from Allobrachymonas sp., assembly GCA_018054915.1. Lineage (GTDB taxonomy): Bacteria > Pseudomonadota > Gammaproteobacteria > Burkholderiales > Burkholderiaceae_C > Brachymonas. The sequence continues at coordinate 2,206 of JAGPIR010000103.1, read as the reverse complement.
TGTCGCAAACTTCTGTACCCGCACCAGCACCCATCACTGCGGCCGAAAAGAAGGCCGGCTCGTGGGACTGTTTGTGGCCGGCCATCGTGGCAGCGATCCTCGTCAAGCTGTTTGGCCTCGCCGGCGGACGGGTCACGTTTGGCTGCTGCTGCTGGCTCAAGCCGAAGTTCGGGACGTGTGGCGCGGTTGATGCCTCTGGCGTCATCGGCGCGGTGGTCGCCCCATCGGCCTATTGGCGATGATTCGTAGCTGACCCACGGCGTGGCGCACGTGAGCTGACCACGCTTTCATCTGCATCCACGGCTTCTCCAGTCCACACAGAATCACCATGTTTATCGACAACCTCAAGCAGCGCGCAATATTTGAACGCCAGGTTTTCCGCTACGCAACGCCAGGCACGGATAATCGAGCCATGACTACCCCTGCCTCTGCCACGACATCCGATCGCTTCGACCAGCTTGCGCTGCCCCCTTCCTGCCTCAGTAACCTGGAGCAACTTGGCTACACCCGCATGACCCCCATTCAGGCCGCAGCCTTGCCACGCGCCTTGGCTGGACAAGACCTGATCGCCCAGGCAAGCACTGGGAGCGGCAAAACAGTCGCCTTTGGTCTGCCCCTGGTGGAGCGTTTACAGAACACTGGCTCACCATCTGCATCCGTGCAAGCAGTGGTCTTGTGCCCCACGCGTGAACTGGCCGATCAGGTCACGCTGGAGATCCGGCGTCTGGCGCGGGCACGCGCCAACGTCAAAGTGGTGACCTTGTGCGGGGGCGTTCCCCTGCGTGGACAGACCTTGAGCCTGCAACATGGTGCAGATGTCGTAGTGGGCACGCCAGGCCGCATCCTTGATCATTTGGAACGCCAGTCGCTCAATTTGCATGGCGTGCATACCTTGGTGCTGGACGAAGCCGACCGCATGCTGGACATGGGCTTTTTCGACGACATTGCCAAAGTGGTGCGTCAATGCGCGAAAGACCGCCAGACCCTGCTGTTTTCAGCCACCTATCCGCCCGACATTGCCAAACTTGCCGAGCAATTCATGCGCGCACCGCAACAAGTGAAAGTCGAGGCACAGCACAGCGCGCACAAAATCCGGCAAATTTTCTATGAAGTCAAAGAGAATGAACGGCTTCATGTGGTCAGCCTGTTACTTGCGCACTTTCGTCCCGAGCGCACGCTGGCCTTTTGCAACACCAAACAGCAATGCCGGGACCTGGCGGCGGTGCTGCAGGCGCAAGGGGTCAGTGCACTGGCGCTGTATGGCGAGCTGGAGCAACGCGAGCGAGATCAGGTGCTGGTGCAGTTTGCCAATCGCAGTTGTTCGGTGCTGGTGGCAACCGACGTGGCGTCTCGCGGCCTGGACGTATCCGGACTCGAAGCCGTGATCAACGTTGACGTGACGCCCGATCCCGAGGTACACATCCACCGGATTGGCCGCACGGGCCGAGGCGATGCCGAAGGCCTGGCACTGACGCTGGCCAGCCTGGACGAAATGGGGTCCGTGGGCAAGATCGAGCAATTGCAAGGCCGTGAGTCCGAATGGCAGCCCGTATCCGCCTTGAAATCTGCGCCCGGCGGCCCCTTGCTGCCCCCGATGCGCACCTTGCAAATAGTGGGCGGGCGCAAGGAAAAAATCCGGCCGGGCGATGTAATGGGAGCCCTTGCAGGCGAATGCGGCCTGACACGCGAGCAGGTGGGCAAGATCAACGTCAACGAATTTTCCACCTATGTGGCGATAGAAGCCAGTCGCGCGGCTGCGGTTGCGGCCCAGCTTGGCAACGGACGGATCAAGGGCCGCAGCGTCAAGGTCCGGCTGCTTTGAATACACCGAATTGACGCCAAAAGATAATGAGCAATTGATCCGTCAGGACCAGGTCTTTCTTGTGTATTTCCTTGCATGCTGAAAGCCGGTTCAAACAACACCTCCCCATGAACCAGCCGATGACCCCCCCGCCATTGAAGAAACCCATTTCGTTTTCCAGCGACAACATCGTTGGCGCTTCACCTGAGGTGCTCGAAGCCTTGATTGCCTGCAATGCCGGCAACACCCATCCATACGGCAACGACGAACACACTCTGCGCGTCGAGCGGATGTTCTCCGACATTTTCGAGCGTGAGGTGAGCGTTTTCCTGGTTCCAACGGGAACGGCGGCCAATTCCCTGTGTTTGGCCACGATGACGCCTCCGTGGGGCAGCATTTTCTGCC
>JAGPIR010000104.1 GCA_018054915.1 Allobrachymonas sp. | reverse complement strand
GAGGAGCGACCGAAGCGATCCCTAGGCGGAATGACACCAGCTGCCTATGCAAAAACACTGATTCAGAAACGAGTTAAATTAACCCCGGACTCCAAAGCCCAATGCTACTGAAACTGGGGGGACGTCGAACCGTATCCAAGATACTAAGGAACTGGCACTAAAGATAGTTCTGATGCTTCGTGCAGGGGCTTCAAGAACCCCACCGCTTAAATCGATTAAGCAAGGACCAAAGGTTCATAAATCTAATCTACCCAAGACTACAGCTTTACGCCAGCATGATATTGACGTGTGATGATCTGTGAGTCGAAGGTTCATGTGTGGGTTGGCAACACGTGTTTCACCATAAAAACGCCTCATCAAACGCGCAGAACACAGAGAAGGAAGAGTTTGTATGGAACCAAAGGAAAAATGGGGGGTAGGGGGGGGCGGTGGGGTCTGACTAATGCAGAAATCTGAGGGGGTACCCTCTTTTTCTGTTTACTGTTGCCACCAGAACACAGCACTGACAAGCGTTTTTTCTTGGGTATGTCTTTGGGTATGTAGAAAACAAAAACGCGCCCTAAGGCGCGTCGTTGCTTGTTGTCTGGCGGAGAGGGCGGGATTCGAACCCGCGGTAGGCTATTAACCTACACACGCTTTCCAGGCGTGCGACTTAAACCGCTCATCCACCTCTCCGGAAACGGGGATTCTAACAGTGTTTGCCTGTTTCCTTTATGGATTGACAGGCATATCAGCAAGAGCGGGCAGCCAGAGGTCTGGGAAACGCAATCCTTTTGCCTGATGAACAGCGCGCAAGACCGCCATACTTGTTGCTTGGGCGGCCATGGCGGCGATTGTGACCATGTCCAAACTGTTTTCGGACTGGGCTGTGGCCAGGGCGAACAGGGTATCACCGTCAAGCAGGGTGTGTGCGGGCGTGATGCATCGCGCCAGTCCATCGTGGCCGGCGATGGCTAACCGTTCTAGCTGGGGCCGTGTCAAGGGGGCATCGGTGGCGAGGATGCCAATGGTGGTGTTGGCCCCGGGCAACGTGAAGCTGGGCGCTTCTCCGCGCAACAGGCAGGCCGTGCTGTCGCGCAATGCCAGATAATCTGGCGCCATGCGTGCGCCTGCCAATAACCGGCCGGTTGCCGGATTAACCACATCTCCCACGGCATTGCAGGCTACCAGTGCTCCCACAGTGACCCCATTGAGGGTGACGCTGGCGCTTGCGGCGCCGCCTTTCATGGCGCAGGCAGGGCCATAGAGCTTGCCGATGGTTGCACCGGTGCCGGCGCCAATATTGCCTGCCAGCGGGTGCGGATTCCTGCTGGCGGCTGCACAGGCACGATAGCCACAGGCGGCGCCGGGACGTATGCGGGGATCGCCCACGGAAAGATCAAACAATACGGCTGCAGGCACCAGCGGTAGTTTTCCGTATCCAGTGTCCAGGCCGATGTCCTGTTCTTCAAGCCAGCGCACTACGCCTTCGGTGGCCGCAAGCCCCCAGGCGCTGCCGCCAGCAAGGAGTACGGCGTGCACCTTTTCAACCAGGTTGCCTGGTCGCAACAGGTCGGTTTCACGCGTTCCGGGCGCTGCGCCACGCACATCGACTGCGGCGGTGGCGCCTTCGCGTGCAATGACCACACTGCAGCCCGTGGGGCGTTGTGGATGGCTGCAATGCCCCAGTTCAATGCCTTTGACACGGGTGATGCAACCACTGTCTGTGTGCGCGTTTGATGGTGTGGGGTGGAAAGGTCGGGACATGGCAGTCTGAAAGAAGCCTACAGATATTCAGGTCTGTCCGGGTTCGAACGGACGCAACGGACATGGATGTTAGAAATGTCGCGTCCGTATGGCTATTCTTGCCAAGAGACAGGCATGTGCTTGTTGCCTATTATCCATGCGGGCTGTTGGCACGAACATTCAAGGCAAAGAACCTGGTTTGAACAAATGCGCCAGTCGCGATGCGGTCAGTCTTTGATCCTGTTTAGCCGCAGCATGCATACGCCACGAGGGTCCAGTTTGCAATAGATCAAAAAATTCAGTCACATTGCCCAAGATGCATGAAAAATCTGCCTATAATCTCAACTTTCGCGGGAATAGCTCAGTTGGTAGAGCGCAACCTTGCCAAGGTTGAGGTCGCGAGTTCGAGACTCGTTTCCCGCTCCAGTTTCGGTGTATTCACCCTTCAAGCCAGTGCCTTACCTACAAGCACTGGCTTTGTTGTTTGTGGTGTTGGTGCATTTTGCAGGAACCGGCATGGAAATTGAACTGAAGATTCTGGACGAACGTATCCGCCAGCACATGCCGGCCTATGCCACGCCTGGCAGTGCAGGATTGGATTTGCGCGCCTGCATTACAGAACCGCTGAGGCTGGAGCCCAATGCATGGCAACTGGTGCCTACTGGTATGGCTGTGCACTTGTGCGATCCGGGCTATGCGGCCCTGTTGTTGCCGCGTTCTGGCCTCGGGCATAAGCATGGCATTGTGCTGGGCAACCTGGTTGGCTTGATCGACAGTGATTACCAGGGAGAGCTGATGGTCAGCGCATGGAACCGCAGCGGTACGGCGTTTACGCTACAACCGCTGGAGCGTCTTGCCCAGATGGTGATCGTGCCGGTGGTGCAGGCGCAGTTCCGCGTGGTGGAGGCATTTGCCCAGGTGAGCGAACGCGCGGCAGGCGGTTACGGTTCAACGGGGCGGCAGTAAGCCGGTTCGGTTGCCGGGCAGGGCGCAGGTGCCCTGTTCAGCGCTTGACCTCATCGACCAGCGCCTTGAATTCGTCAATGTCTTCAAAACTGCGGTATACGCTGGCAAATCGGATATAGGCCACTTTGTCGAGTTTTTTGAGTTCGCGCATAACAAGTTCCCCCACCCTGTTCGAAGGCATTTCCCGCTCACCGGAGGTCAGCAGTTTTTCTTCGATCTGGGCGATTGCATTGTCAACCTGGTCGATGCTCACGTGGCGCTTGCGCAAGGCTAGCGTGAATGAAGCTTGCAATTTCTTGCGGTCGTAATCCACCCGGCGGCCATCCTTTTTCACGATGACCGGGAAATGGACGTCGGCGCGCTCGTAGGTGGTGAAGCGCTTTTCGCAACTGCCGCATTTGCGTCTGCGGCGGATGGTATCGTTGTCTTCCGATACGCGCGTTTCCACCACCTGGGTGTCAAGGTGACCGCAAAAAGGACATTTCATTTTTCGACGTTAAAAAAATGGGAGCCATGCCCCCATTTTGCCTGTGTCAACCGTACACCGGGAAGCGCTTGGTCAGATCGGCGACCTTGGCGCGCACCGCGTTCAAATTGACCTCATCGCGCGGATTGTCCAGCACGTCAGCCACCAGGTTGGCGGTGGCGCGAGCTTCTTCTTCCTTGAAGCCGCGCGTGGTCATGGCCGGAGTGCCGATGCGCACGCCGCTGGTGACCATGGGTTTTTCAGGGTCGTTGGGGATGGTGTTCTTGTTGATGGTCATGTGGGCGCTGCCCAGCACGGCCTCGGCTTCCTTGCCGGTGATGCCCTTGCTGCGCAAATCCACCAGCATGACGTGGCTTTGCGTGCCGCCAGACACGATGCGCAAGCCGCGTTGCGTGAGCGTTTCGGCCACCGCCTGGGCATTTTTCTTAACCTGAGCGGCATACTGCTTGAATTCGGGCGAAAGCGCTTCCTTGAACGCCACAGCCTTGGCGGCGATGATGTGCATCAGCGGGCCGCCTTGCAGGCCTGGGAATACGGCGCTGTTGATGACTTTTTCGTGTTCAGCCTTCATCAGGATGAAGCCCGAACGCGGACCGCGCAGGCTCTTGTGGGTGGTGGACGTCACCACGTCGGCATGCGGCACCGGGTTGGGGTACTGGCCGCCAGCGATCAGGCCGGCATAGTGCGCCATGTCGACCATGAAGATCGCGCCCACATCCTTGGCCACCTTGGCGAATCGGGCGAAATCGATCTCCAGGCTGTACGCGCTGGCGCCGGCAATGATGAGCTTCGGTTTGCTTTCGTGTGCCTTTTTCTCCATCGCGTCGTAGTCGATGGCTTCCTTGTCATTGAGACCATAGCTCACCACATTGAACCACTTGCCCGACATGTTCAGCGGCATGCCGTGCGTGAGGTGGCCGCCTTCGGCCAGGCTCATGCCCATGATGGTGTCGCCGGGCTTGAGGAAGGCCATGAAGGTGGCGATGTTGGCGCTGGCGCCGCAATGCGGCTGCACGTTGGCCGCTTCGGCGCCAAAGAGCTGTTTCACACGGTCGATGGCGAGTTGCTCCACCACGTCAACATGTTCGCAGCCGCCATAGTAGCGGCGGCCGGGGTAGCCTTCTGCGTATTTGTTGGTGAGCTGTGTGCCTGCTGCCTGCAAAACGGCAGGAGAGGCATAGTTTTCGCTAGCGATCAGCTCGATATGGTCTTCCTGGCGCTGGTGTTCGGCCTCGATGGCGGACCAGACTTCGGGATCGGTATTGGAAATGGTGTGCGAATTACGGTTGAACATGGCAGTTGGTTGTCAGAGTGGTTGACCCTTGCGCAGTGTATGAGGCAAGGCTGCCCAGGCGAACGGCAAACGCATTTCCGTTTCCGGAATGCGGCGCATTTCCCCGTGGTAGTGGCATGCGGCTGGTTGTCCGCATTGCCGGTTCCACGTCGGTTGCTATTGCTGCCAAACAGCCGGGCAACCTATCGCCAGTAGTGCGCCGTTGCTAGTGTACTGCATGCCAGACTGGCTGTTGTGCAGCCGGCAGGCATTGCATCAGGCGCTTTTTGGAGGGAAATAGCGGTACCAGGCGTTGTAGACCGAGCAGGCTGCGCAGAAAGAAAACGCCCATTCCAGAAAAGAAAACGCTGTCAACACCATGGTTGGTATGCGCCATTGCGGCAGGCCGAGCAGGAACAGTGTCATGGCCACCGTGCTGGCAATGAACAACAGTTTGGCGGCAAACATCTTGGCGCCTGCATTTTCCTTTTTGCCTTGCCAACCCATGGAGGTGAAGATTTTTTTCCAGACGAGGTGCGAAGGACATTTGTGGTGGCCGACGAACCCCTTGATCAGGCCCTGCAACGGCAGGATGGCCAGAAACCAGGGGCTGACAAACAGCGCCAGCAGGCACAAACAGAAAACCAGAAAGGCTTCCCAACGGATGACATGGGCAAAAACAGGGGGAATATCAAATCTCAACATGGTTTTTCTTTCGGATGGGAGAAATCGACTTGAACAGGGCAAGCCCTTGTATTGGGCAAGATGCTTATTGGACGGAGTAACGCATCGGTCTGTGCAGGCAGGCCGATGCGGCAACTGCACAAACGACGGTATGTGCAGGCTTGGTAACGACCCAGGAAGCCGTCCTAGCCCGGAAAGAAGCTTGTGTCATCCACTTAACTTCTCTCATCTGACCATTCGGGAAATGGCCGAAAACGGCTGCATGTAGTCG
>JAGPIR010000102.1 GCA_018054915.1 Allobrachymonas sp. | reverse complement strand
CTTCATCTGGTCCACGACCTTGAAGAAGTTGGCGCCCACGCGGTCCATCTTGTTCACAAAGGCCAAACGCGGCACTTTATGCTTGTTGGCCTGGCGCCAGACGGTTTCCGACTGGGGCTGCACGCCACCCACAGCGCAATACACCATGCAGGCGCCGTCGAGCACACGCATGGAACGCTCCACCTCGATGGTGAAGTCCACGTGGCCGGGAGTGTCGATGATGTTGAAGCGGTGCTCGGGGTAGGACAGGTCCATGCCCTTCCAGAAGCAGGTCACGGCCGAAGACGTAATGGTGATGCCGCGTTCCTGTTCCTGCTCCATCCAGTCGGTGGTAGCGGCGCCGTCATGCACTTCACCGAGCTTGTGATTAACGCCGGTGTAGAACAGGATGCGTTCGGTGGTGGTGGTTTTGCCGGCGTCGATGTGCGCCGAAATGCCAATATTGCGATAGCGCTCGATGGGGGTTTTGCGAGCCATGATGGGAATCCTTTGGGTTGAACACTGGCGCCCGGATGTTCAGTGGCACATGCAAACCCGGTCTGACCAGGAAAGATGCGCCACCCGCCGGGCACCGGCCGTAATGCTTAGAAGCGGAAATGGCTGAAGGCGCGATTGGCCTCTGCCATGCGATGCACCTCATCACGCTTCTTCATGGCACCGCCACGGCCTTCGGTGGCCTCCAGCAATTCGTTGGCCAGACGCGCCGCCATTGATTTTTCTCCACGCTTGCGGGCCGCTTCCTTGATCCAGCGCATGGACAGCGCCAGACGGCGCACCGGACGCACTTCCACCGGCACCTGGTAGTTAGCGCCACCGACGCGGCGGGATTTCACTTCCACCATCGGTTTGACGTTGTTGATGGCAGCATTGAACAGCTCCATCGGATCCTTGCCTACCTTTTTTTCCATTTGCTCAAGCGCACCATAAATGATGCGCTCGGCAACCGCCTTTTTGCCGCCTTCCATGATCACGTTCATGAATTTGGACAGCTCGACACTGCCGAACTTGGGATCGGGCAGAACTTCACGTTTAGGGACTTCACGACGACGTGGCATTTTTTACCTCTTTGCTTCAGCTGACGCCTTTGGGGCGCCGCGAGATGTCATGTCAGGGCATCTCACTTACTCGACCCACACAGATGCGAATAAAAGAATGTCTGTGCTTTGCGGATCACTACGCTTTGCCAGCCAGCCAGGCCGGGAAAGCACCGATTTAAAAAGCAATTACGCTTTCTTGGGACGCTTGGCGCCGTACTTGGAGCGCGACTGCTTGCGATCTTTCACGCCCTGCAGGTCCAGCGAACCGCGCACGATGTGATAGCGCACACCGGGCAAGTCCTTCACACGGCCGCCGCGCACGAGCACCACACTGTGCTCCTGCAGGTTGTGGCCTTCGCCGCCGATATAGGAAATAACCTCAAAACCGTTGGTCAGGCGCACTTTCGCCACTTTACGCATGGCGGAGTTCGGTTTCTTGGGAGTGGTGGTGTACACACGGGTGCACACACCACGGCGCTGCGGGCAGTTCTCCATCGCAGGGCTTTTGGATTTGGTGGTTTCGACCGCGCGCCCCTGGCGCACGAGCTGGCTGATGGTTGGCACAAGGCCCTCCTTCTATATGTGTAATTCCCTAAACGTGAATGAATTACGGGTTGAACAAACGTGAATTTTTCTTTTCTGCGCAGCCACGAGACAACCTCGGACGCACCGAAAAGCTTCTCAGTATATCCCGAAAGCATATCTATTGCTAAAAAAAACGGCTTTGCCGCCCGGCCAGAACAGCGGTTCTTCCTGAGTACCTGTTGCGGGCAGACTACATTGCGGCGCGACAAATGCCCATCGCCACCAGTGCGGCTACAGGCGCCGTTTCGGCGCGAAGGGTAAACGGCCCCAAGGATACCGGCGTCCAGCCCTGATTCATGGCCAAGGCTTCTTCCGCCGCCGTCAACCCTCCTTCGGGGCCCGACAGCAGCCAGACAGTCCGATCCCGTCCGATGGACTGTAACGCCAAGGGCAATGACTGGCCGTCCTCGCGCAGGGAAAGCATCAGGCTGACCGGCGGGTGCGCAAATCCGCTGTTCTGGCCGCCATTCACAGGCCAACTGCTGCGATCCTGCTGCAAAAAAGACTCCAGCGGCAATAGCGGCCGCAGCCAGGGAACGGCAGTGCGCCCGGATTGCTCGCAGGCTGCGATAGCAATGGCCTGCCAATGCGCCACGCGTTTGTGCGCGCGCTCACCGCTCAGGCGCAGCACGCTACGCGCGGCAAGCAGGGGCTGGATGCTGGCGACACCCAGTTCAGTAGCTTTTTCCACCAGCCAGTCCATGCGGTCGTTGGCCGGCACGGCGCAGGCCACATGCACCGGCCCGTGTTCCGGCGTGCGTGGCGCCTGCCAGTCTCCTATGTGAACCCCCACTTCGGCGCGGCCCATGTGCGTGATGGTGGCACCGAACCAGCCGGTGGTCTCCTTGCTGGCTGCTCCCGCGGCCGCTGCGTCCGGTACGCCTTCACTCCCAGGCAGGCCGCCATGAAACAGCTCCACCGCATCGCCCGGCTGCAGGCGCAAAACCTGCACATGCCGGGCAGCATGCGCAGGCAGAACCATACGGGCGCCGCTTTGCAGCAACAAGGGACAGTACAGCCGCGGTGCCACTAGCGTCCTCCCGAGACGTCCATGAGCAGCCCGGTGACATAGCTTGCCGCCGGGCTGGCGAGCCACACGATGGCCTGGGCAATTTCTTCGGGTGCGGCCATGCGCCGCAAAGGAATGCCCTGCATGCGCCGCTGCATCTGCTCGGGGCTGTCGGCATGGATGCCGGTGTCGACCACGCCAGGACGCACGGCATTGACGCGGATGCCCTCCTGCGCCACTTCCTGCGCCAGTCCGACAGTGAAGCTATCGATCGCGCCCTTGCTGGCGGCATAGTCGATGTAGCGTCCGCCCGCCCCCAGCCGCGAAGCCACGCTGCCGACATTGACGATGCTGCCGCCGCGCCCGCCATGCGCCGTGCTCATGTGGCGCACGGCGGCCCGTGCACACAGCATGCTGCCGAACACGTTGGTGGCAAAGGTCTGCTGCCAGCGCGCCAGCGACATGTCGGCAAGGGGGCTGCACGCGGCCACCATCCCCGCATTGTTGACCAGGCAATCGATACGCCCTGTAGCCTGCAGCACGCGATCGAACAGGTTCTGTACCTGCGTCTCGTCGGACACGTCGGCCTGCTCGGCCAGGGTGTCGTGGCCCCATCCGGCAAGCTGCTGCACCAGCTCCTGGGCCGCAACCGCATTACTGCGCCAGCAGAAAGCCACACGCCAGCCCTGCCTGGCCGCCAGCAGCACGGTCGACGCACCAATGCCCCGGCTGCCGCCCGTGACGAGCATGACCGGGGCATTGGCGCCAGATACGCCTGAAGGCGGTGTGCAAATGTCAAGGGGCATGCCGGCCAGACGGTTGGGGCGCCATCAACTCAACACCACGCTGCTCAACCGGCGGCGGTAGCTGGCCACCGCGGCATCTTCGGCCGGAATCTGGCCTTCGGCCACGGCCACGCGTGGCGGCTCCATGATGTCGAGAATGGCGATGTAGGTCTTGCGCGCACGGTCCTCATCCCAAGTCTTGTCGCGCATGAGGATCTCGAGCAGTTCATCCATGGCTTCAGTGAACCGTTCCTGCGCCAGCAGCGCCTGCGCGCGGGCATATCGGGACCCAAAGTCGCGCTTGTTGGCGGAGATGGCCGCATCCAGCGCTGCAAAATCGGCAGGTTGATGCCGCTCAGCCTCGATCGCTTGGATCCAGCGTTGCAGGCTATCGTAACGACGTACCGCCAGCACCTTGTCTTTGGCCGGCGCAAAGGCCGTTTGGGCATCCTCCAGCCGCCCCAGCTGCAACAGCAACTTGACATAGTCGAAGCGCGCATTGTCGTTGGCCGGATCGGCCACTACCGTATGGCGCATGCGCTCAAGCAAGGCGTCGTCATCCTCGATTTGCGCATCCGGCTGCTGGTCATGCGCGTCGTCCTGCGGCGCAAGCACCGCGCCCAGGTGCTTGTCGAGAAAGGCGCGTAATTGGCTTTCGGGCTGCGCCCCCATGAAACCGTCGACTGCGCGCCCCTCCTTGATCAGGATGCCGGTGGGAACGCTGCGCACGCCAAACATCGCAGCGAGTTGCGGGGACTCGTCGATGTTGACCTTGGCCAGGATAAAACGGCCAGCATATTCGGCGTCGAGCTTGTCCAGAACGGGACCCAGCGTTTTGCACGGGGTGCACCATGGTGCCCAGAAATCCACCAGAACGGGGGTGGCAACAGAGGCTTCGATGATATCCTGCTCGTAAGTGGCGATGGTGACATCGATCATGAAACAGAGTTCCTGTAAAAAGGTGGTTGGCCGCAAAAAGGACCGACACTACAATTCAATTCCAAACCTGCATTGTGCGGCAAATGCAGCCTGCAATGCGCGCTCCACACACCCATAACCCGTTTTCTGACACACTCTCATCATGCAACAAGCCCCCCTGGTTGGCGTGATCATGGGATCCAGTTCCGACTGGGACACCATGCAGCATGCCACACAGCTTCTTGACGAATTCGGCGTCAGCTATGAAGCGCGCGTGGTTTCAGCGCACCGCATGCCCGACGACATGTTCGCCTACGCCGAAAGCGCGGTGCAACGCGGCCTGCAGGCCATCATCGCCGGTGCTGGCGGCGCGGCGCACCTGCCGGGCATGGTGGCGGCCAAAACCACCGTTCCGGTGCTGGGCGTTCCAGTGCCCAGCCGCCACTTGCAGGGCGTGGATTCGCTGCACAGCATCGTGCAGATGCCCAAAGGCGTGCCGGTGGCCACTTTTGCAATCGGCGCGGCCGGCGCGGCCAACGCCGCGCTGTTTGCTGTGGCGATGCTGGCCAACAACGATGCGACGCTGCGCCAGAAATTGCACGATTTCCGTACGCGCCAGACCGAAGCCGCGCGCGCCATGACGCTGCCAGCGCACGATTGAAGCCCGTTACCCATGCCGACGCTTCTGCAATCTCCTTCTCACTCCTGCGTCCATGACGACAACCAGCCCGCCACGCTGGGCGTGCTGGGCGGCGGGCAACTGGGGCGCATGCTGGTGCATGCTGCCCAGCGCATGGGCTACGGCACCGTGGTGCTCGACCCTGCCGCCGACAGTCCGGCAGGCCAGGCCTGCCACCGCCAGATCGTGGCCACCTATGACGACATGTGCGGATGGCAGCAATTGCTTGATACCTGTGACGCCATTACCACCGAATTCGAGAACGTGCCCGCCGCCGCGTTGGAGTATCTGTCTGCGCGCAAGCCCGTGTCGCCGCCAGCCGCCGCAGTAGCCATTGCGCAAGACCGCGCACTGGAAAAGCAGCATTTCACGCGCTGTGGCGTGCCCTGCGCACCGTACCGCGTCATCGCCACGGCCGACGATGTGGCACA
>JAGPIR010000101.1 GCA_018054915.1 Allobrachymonas sp. | reverse complement strand
CCCATGTATGTATGGATGGACCCCGAGTACAACCAGTACGAGGTGGAATCCGAAAACATGGGCGATGCGCTGAACTACCTGGAAGAAGGCATGACGGCCGAAGTGGTGTTCTACGAAGGCAAGGCCATTTCCGTCGAACTGCCCACCAGCGTCGAGCGCGAAATCACCTGGACCGAGCCAGCCGTGAAAGGCGACACTTCGGGCAAGGTGCTCAAGCCCGCCAAGATCGCCACCGGCTTCGAAATCGGCGTGCCGATTTTCGTGGCGCAGGGCGACCGCATCGAAATCGACACCCGAACCGGCGAATACCGCAAGCGCGTGTAATGCCGTGACGCCGAAACGCAAAAAGGCTTCCCTTTCCCGGAAGCCTTTTTGCTTTCTGTTGCCTACTGTTACCTACAATGCCTGCATCATGAAACCCGACAACGATCGCAATTTGGACACGCAGCAGCTGGCGCACAGTGCGCGTATGGCCAAGCAACACCCTGATGCCGGCCAACACATCCATGCGGACTCTTATCGCCAGGCCTTTTCCGATACCGAATTCCTGATGCGGCGCGAATTCCGTGGCATCCGTCTGCAACTGGAGCTGCTCAAACCGGAATTTGCACAGCAGCAACACCAGATCGACCACACGGTGGTGGTGTACGGCAGCGCACGCATGCAGTCGCCCGAGGCCGTGGAAGCCCTGCTGGAAACCGCGCGCCAGAACCACGACACCACGGTACTGCTAAAGGCCGATCGCCTGCGCCGCGGAGCCCGCTATTATGAAGATGCCCGCGCTTTTGCCCGGATCGTGGCGCAGTACAGCCACGGCAAACCGCGCAAGAGCCACTTCTACATCTGCACCGGCGGTGGGCCAGGCATCATGGAGGCCGCCAACCGTGGCGCCAGCGAAGCGGGCGAACCGACTATCGGCCTCAACATCACATTGCCGCACGAGCAGACAGACAATCCTTACGTCACGCCTGGCCTGCGCTTCAAATTCCATTACTTTGCCTTGCGCAAGATGCATTTCATGATGCGCGCCAAGGCCTTGGTCACCTTTCCTGGCGGCTATGGCACGCTCGATGAACTGTTCGAAGTCCTTACGCTGGTGCAAACGGAAAAGACCAAGCCGGTTCCCGTCGTGCTCTATGGCAGCAGCTACTGGAAACGCCTGCTGCATCTGGACGTATTGGTGGAAGAAGGCGCGATCGCCCCTGAAGACATCAAACTGTTCCGCTATGCCGACACGCCCGAACAGGCTTGGGAACACATTGCAGCCTTCTACCGCCTGACCTGATGCCCCGAAAATCGCACGACCTCTACCAAAGCCGCCAGAACCCGCTGCGCTAGAATTGCTGCAATGCAGCATGCTTTGAAAAGCATGCGTGACTGTCTTCATTTGTCCGTCTTTCATCCTTTCGCATTTCGCCGGTGCTTTCACCGGAACCATTTGGGAGTTTTCATGTCGCAACCTGCCGCCAAACCAGCCAATCCGAACTTCTCTTCGGGCCCCTGCTCCAAGCGTCCGGGCTACACCGTCACCGGCCTGAACCTGGAAAGCCTGGGCCGTTCGCACCGCTCCAGCCTGGGCAAGAAGCTGCTGGGTGCAGCCTGCACCGAAACCGCACGCATCCTGGGCCTGCCGGCCGATTACCGCGTGGCCGTGGTGCCAGCATCCGACACGGGCGCCGTCGAAATGGCCATGTGGTCGCTGCTGGGCGCCCGTGGCGTGGACATGCTGGCGTGGGAGTCGTTCGGCTCGGGCTGGATCACCGACGTGGTCAAGCAGCTCAAGCTGCCCAACGTGACCCGGCACGAAGCGGCATACGGCAAGCTGCCCGACCTGGCCAAAGTCAATTTCGACAACGATGTGGTCTTTACCTGGAATGGCACCACATCGGGCGTGCGCGTGCCGGGCGGAGACTGGATTGCCGACAACCGCCAGGGTCTGACCATCTGCGACGCCACCAGCGCCGTATTCGCCATGGAACTGCCCTGGAACAAGCTCGATGTCGTCACCTATTCGTGGCAGAAAGTGCTGGGCGGGGAAGGCGCGCACGGCATGCTGATCCTCAGCCCACGCGCGGTACAGCGCCTTGAAAGCTACACCCCGGCATGGCCCATGCCCAAGATTTTCCGCATGACCAGCGGCGGCAAGCTCATCGAAGGATTGTTCAAGGGCGAAACCATCAACACCCCTTCCATGTTGTGCGTCGCCGATTATCTGGATGCGCTGGCCTGGGTGGAAAGCATCGGCGGGGTGCCGGCCACCATCGCACGCAGCCAGGCCAACCTGCAGGTCATCGAAGACTTTGTGGCTGTCACGCCCTGGATCCATTTCCTTGCCGACGACCCGGCTGTGCGCTCAAACACCAGTGTGTGCCTGACCCTCGACCTGCCCGAGGACAAGGTCAAACAACTGGTCAAACGGCTCGAATCCGAAGGCGTAGCCTATGACATTGGCGCCTACAAGGACGCTCCGGCCGGTATCCGTATCTGGTGCGGCGCCACCGTGGAAAAGGCCGATCTGCAGGCGCTCATGCCCTGGCTGGTCTGGGCCTACGAGCAAGTAAGCGCCGCCTAACTCCCCTCAAACCGCGATGCGGCTGGCGCATCCACCAGCCGCATCGCCATTTTGCCGACACTCCAGAAAGGACCCATCCATCATGTACAAAATCCGCACCTACAACGCCATTTCGGTCAAGGGGTTGGACCGTTTCCCCCGTGCGCAGTTCGAAGTGGGCAGCGACGTGGCCCATCCAGACGCCTTCCTGCTGCGCAGCCAGAAGCTGCATGACGAATCCGTGCCCGATACGCTGCTGGCCGCTGCCCGCGCAGGCGCAGGCGTCAACAACATTCCGGTGGCGGAATACGGAAAAAAAGGCATTGTGGTGTTCAACACGCCCGGTGCCAATGCCAACGCCGTCAAGGAGCTGGTTCTGGCCGGCATGTTGCTGGCCGCACGCGGCGTGCTGCCCGGCATTGCCTACGCCCAGTCGCTGCATGGCATGACCGATGCCGGTGAAATGTCCAAATTGCTGGAAAAGGAAAAATCCCGTTTTGCCGGCAACGAGTTGCGCGGCAAAACGCTGGGTATTGTCGGCCTGGGTGCCATCGGTTCGATGGTAGCCAGCACCGCGCTGGCCCTGGACATGAAGGTGCTGGGTTACGATCCAGCGCTTTCCATCGAGGCGGCCTGGCGCCTGTCCAACGAAGTGCAGAAGATGGAAAACCTGCATTCACTGCTGGCACGCTCCGACTACATTTCGCTGCATATTCCGGCCATTGACGCCACCCGGCACATGATCAATGCGGAGGCGCTGGCAGCCACCAAGCCCGGCGCCGTACTGCTGAATTTTGCGCGTGAAAGCGTGGTCGACAAGGAAGCCGTGCTCAAGGCCCTGGAAACCGGCGTCCTGAGCCGCTATGTGTGCGACTTCCCCGAGCCCGGCCTGCTCCATCACGACAAGGTCATTCCCATGCCGCACATCGGCGCCAGCACCGAAGAGTCGGAAGAAAACTGTGCTGTGATGGCAGCCGACCAACTCACGGACTTCCTGCAAAACGGCAACGTCGTCAATTCGGTGAATTTTCCGGCTGTCAACATGCCGCGCACACCGGGCGCCACGCGTGTGACCTTCTCCAACCACAACGTGTCGGGCGTGCTGGGCCATGTGCTGTCCGTCCTGGCAGACGCCCAGGTCAACGTGATTGACATGGTCAACCGCAGCCGCGGTGATCTGGCCTACAACATCCTGGATGTGGAAACCCGACCCGACGACAGCGTGATCGCGGCGATTGAGAAGGTCGAGAACGTCATCCGGGTGCGCGCGATCTGAAGCCCGAACCCGGTTGCCTTTGCATGTGCAGCCCTTGAATGAGGACAAATGATGAAAAACACCCTCTACGGTGTAGCTCTGGCAAGCTTTTTACTGGCTGGCTGCGTGGTGCAACCGGTCGTGGGGCCCGGAAACAGTTCCGGCAATATGTGTCCGCCCGGCCAAGCAAAAAAAGGCAATTGCTACCCTGATGGCAGTTTTTGTCCACCGGGCCCAAAAAAACAAGGCCGCTGCCCGGCCACGGGCTCCGCCCCTGCGGTCGAAGTGCAAATATCACCTGGTGCCATTAGAGTGCAATAATTTCCGTGCGCCTCGGCGAACAAGAAAGCCCGCTTCGTGCGGGCTATTTTTATTACTGCATCTATTCTTCGGGAGCATCATTTGCTGCGTCATCGGATACCCCCAAAATGACCTGCGCCTGCGTATCCGGCAGGGCCTCGGCGCTGCGCAGCGCGCGCTGCATGGCGCGGTTGCGCACGTCGGCATGTTCCAGTGTGCGCAGAACGGTTTGCGTCTGGCTGCGGATTTTTCCCAGCACGTCCCCGAACTTGCCAAACTCAGTCTTGACGGCGCCCAGCACCTGCCAGACCTCGCTGCTGCGCTGCTCCAGCGCCAAGGTGCGGAAACCCATCTGCAGGGCATTGAGCATCACCAGCAAGGTGGTGGGGCCTGCCAGCGCAATGCGGAATTCGCGCTGCACCCCTTCCATCAGGCCGGGTCTGCGCAGGACTTCGGCATACAGCCCTTCGGTCGGCAGGAACAGGATGGCAAAGTCGGTCGTGTGCGGAGGCGCAAGGTAACGCTCACTGATAGTCCTGGCCTCCTGGCGGATGCGTGCCTCCAGTTGGCGGGCGGCCTGCTCGGCAGCGGGCGCATCGGCACACTGCTGGGCGGCGAGTAGCCGCTCATAGTCTTCATTGGGAAACTTGGCGTCAATCGGCAGCCACATGGGGCCGCCGTCCTCTCCCTTGCCCGGCAGGCGAATGGCAAAATCCACCGCGTGCCGGCTGGCAGGATGCACCTGCACCTGCGCGGCGTACTGGTCCGGCGTAAACACCTGTTCCAGCAGAGCGCC
The DNA here is from genome assembly GCA_018054915.1 of Allobrachymonas sp. Lineage (GTDB taxonomy): Bacteria > Pseudomonadota > Gammaproteobacteria > Burkholderiales > Burkholderiaceae_C > Brachymonas. The sequence continues at coordinate 567 of JAGPIR010000101.1, read as the reverse complement.
CAGCTGGGCTTCGCCAAAGATGCCGCGCACCTTCACGTTGGTCAGCAGGTGCTTGAGATCGCCTACGCCTTGGGCGAGGGACTGCATTTCACCCAGGCCGCGATGCACCATTTCAAGCCGTTCGGCCACTTGCTTGAAACTAGTGTCCAGGCGCGTCTGCAGGGTGGATTGGAGTTTTTCATCGACTGTCTGCCGCATTTCATCGAGCTTGGCGCTGTTGCTCTGCTGCAGTTGCGTCAGCTGCTCCTGTAACGTACTGCGCACTTCCGTCAGGCGGCGCGCATTGGCTTCGCTTAAGGCGTCGAGTTGTTGCGCCAGCGTATCCGACACCTGCTTCTGCATCTGGGCCAAGACGGTCTGGATGCCCTGCAATTGCTGCGTCTGGATGCGCGCAGACTCGGCGCCATGCTGCACCAGCCCGGTCTGGAACGTACCAAGTGCCTGCGCCTGCTCCTGGCGCGCGTCGCGCGCAGTCTCGGCCAGTTCACGGCGCAATTCACGCTCCAGCCGTTCGTTGCCCTGAAAAATCGCCGCCGCCAGCTCTTGCCGCAACAACTGGCTTGCCTC
>JAGPIR010000100.1 GCA_018054915.1 Allobrachymonas sp. | reverse complement strand
GTATTGGCGGCATTCATGATGAGGCAGATTTCCGGAAAATCGATACAGGCCGGCAGGAAATTACCACCCCTGCCAGAACGGCTAGTCAAAACATGGCAATTATGCTAACCGATGCCACACATGCCCGCTCACACAAACCCTTGGTTTGCTTAACAGCGGCTTCATGTCATCAGGCCAAAATACATGATCACACCGATCAGAATGGGAGAAACCGTTGATAACACCCAGAACACAGCCCCCAGTAGGCATTCGTTACCCAGGGCTCCATGGTTGCTATTGGCCTGCACGAACGCTTGCTTGCCCCAGTGCCGGCTGACAAACAGACTGGTGAGCAAACCCGCAAGTGGCATAAGAATTTTGCTGCTGGCAAAGTCGAAGCTGTCAAATATATTGTTCTTGCCGATCAGCGTAACGCCGCCAAGCGTGCTGAACGACAAGGCACACAAAGACCCCAAGACAGCCATGCAGACAATGGCTGCCCAAGTGGCGCGCACACGGCTCCAGCCCAGGCGCTCGTGCAAAACAGCTACCGGCACCTCGATCAGCGACAACAGTGCGCCCGTGGCGGCAAATGCCGTAAGAGTGAAAAACAGCACCATCAGCGCATGGCCCATGGGCATTTGGGCAAACACCGCCGGAATGGTATTGAAGAGCAAGGACGGTCCACCCGCAGGATTGAAGCCCAGCGAAAAGACAGCCGGGAAAATGGCCAGGCCGGCCAGCAGGGACACCGTCAAGTCTGCCAACATGACCGTCAATGCTGTTTTTGGAATGTTTTGTTCCTGGCGGAAATAACTGCCGTAGATGGTCATGGATCCCACGCCCAGCGAAAGCTTGAAAAAGGCCAGGCCCAGCGCTTTCAGGATGACGGCGCCATCGATCTTGCCAAAGTCGGGCACAAACAGGAATTTCACTCCTTCCATCGCCGCGGGCATGCTCAGGGATGTGGCCGCAATCACGCACAGCAACAAAAACAGGACAGGCATGAGCTTTTTGGTCACGGCTTCGATGCCCTTGCTCACACCGAACGACAGGATGACTCCCATCAGTAGCAAGACTGCCCATTGCCAGGCCAGCGCTGCCGCGGGATTGGTGATCAGGCCGGTGAAGGCACCTTCGAGCACCTGCCTGTCCTGCGTGAGCAGGCTGCTGCCCAAGCTTTTGGCAATGTAGGCAAACACCCAGCCGACCACGCCGGAGTAAAAGGCGATGATCAGCACCACCGAAGCCAGACCCATGGCACCAATGATCCACCATGGCGCGCGCGGTGCAAGCCTGAAATAAACGCCCAGCGGATCGGTTTGCGCCGTGCGGCCCAGGCTGATCTCGGCAATCATCACCGGCAGGCCCACCAGCAGCGTGGCAAGGATATAGACCAGCAAAAAACCCGCGCCGCCGCTGCTGCCGGTCTCATATGGAAAGCGCCAGATATTGCCCAGACCAACGGCCGAACCGAGCGTGGCGGCCAGCACTCCAAAACCGGAAGAAAAACCGTCGCGTTGCGTGGTGGCGTTGGCCATGATGGGGAGCCTTGTTTGCGAGGAAAGGAACAGGGGGCATGCTGCCCCTTCGGCAGGCGCGCATCCGCCCGAATTCGCGCGATTCTAATCCGTGCCGGCCGGTATTTGCGGTCCCGCCATGACTACTATTTTTCGCGACGAAAGGCTCGCTTCTTGGGCTGGATGCACGGCACGGGTGGACCATGGACAGGCTCTTGACCTATGATGAAGGGTTACTCAGAAAGGCTTCTGTGAAGAAAACCGCCGCTCAGCCTATTGCACCTTCGGCCCATACCCACATCAGCATTCGTGGCGCGCGCACGCACAACCTCAAGAACATCGACCTGGACATTCCACGCAACCAGCTTGTAGTTATCACAGGCCTTTCCGGCTCGGGCAAATCCAGCCTGGCATTTGACACCCTGTATGCAGAAGGCCAGCGCCGCTATGTGGAAAGCCTGTCCACCTACGCGCGCCAGTTCCTGCAAATCATGGACAAACCGGATGTGGATCTGATCGAAGGTCTCTCTCCCGCCATCAGCATCGAACAGAAATCCACCAGCCACAATCCGCGCTCCACCGTGGGCACGGTGACGGAAATCCACGATTACCTGCGCCTGTTGTTCGCCCGCGCCGGCACGCCGCACTGTCCCGACCACGATCTGCCGTTGCAGGCGCAAACGGTCAGCCAGATGGCGGACACCCTGCTGGCATTGCCGGATGGAACACGGGTGATGCTGCTGGCTCCCATCGCCCGTGACAAGAAAGGCGAATTCGCCGATGTACTGACCCAGATGCAAGCACTGGGCTATGTGCGCTTTCGCATAGATGGTCAGGTCGTGGATGGCGAGAATATTGCGCCGCTGGCAAAAAACGACAAGCACGACATTGACGTGGTTATTGACCGGCTCAAGATCCGGCACAGCCCTGCCGAGAATGCTTTGCCCTCCAGCGACGACGCGGACAGTTCCGCAAGCCCGCCGCCCGCCGCCCTGCGCCAGCGCCTGGCCGAAAGTCTTGAAACAGCGCTGCGGCTGGCAGAAGGCCGGGTGATTGCATTGGAAATGGACAGCAGCAAGGAACACCTGTTCAACGCCCGGTATGCCTGTCCGGTGTGCAGCTACAGCATCGCGGAACTGGAGCCGCGCATGTTTTCGTTCAATGCGCCACAGGGCGCTTGCCCGCACTGTGGCGGCATTGGCAGCATGGAAACCTTTGATCCGCTGCGTGTGGTGGCTTTTCCCTCGCTGAGCCTGGCCAGTGGCGCGATCAAGGGCTGGGACCGGCGCAATGGCTATTATTTTTCACTCATCGAAAGTGTGTGCCAACACCATCGTGTAGATGTGGAAACGCCTTTTGAATCGTTGCCCGAAAAGGTGCGACATGTGATCCTGTGCGGCTCGGGTGAAGAGGAAATTGCCTTTTCCTACACCATGGAAAGTGGAAACTCCGCAGGCAAAACCATCCGGAAAAAACATCCATTCGAAGGCGTTTTGCCCAACATGATGCGGCGCTGGCGCGATACCGAATCGCAAACGGTGCGTGAAGAGCTGGCCCATTACCGCCACACCCAACCCTGCACCGCCTGCCACGGCACGCGGCTCAAGCGCGAAGCCCGCCATGTCTTTGTGGGCGAAGGCGATCAAAAGCGCGCCATTTACGCAATCAGCCACGCCACCCTCGGCGAGGCCCAACAGTATTTTGACGCGTTGCGCCTGCAAGGCGCCAAGGCCGAAATTGCCGCAAAGGTGGTGCGTGAAATTGCCAACCGGCTCAAGTTCCTCAACGACGTGGGGCTCAACTACCTGAGCCTGGAACGCAGCGCCGACACACTCTCAGGCGGAGAGGCGCAACGTATCCGGTTGGCATCGCAGATCGGCAGCGGCCTTACCGGTGTGATGTACGTGCTCGATGAGCCCAGCATCGGCCTGCACCAGCGGGACAATGAGCGACTCATCGCCACGCTCAAACACCTGCGCGACCTGGGCAACAGCGTCCTGGTGGTAGAACATGATGAAGACATGATCCACGCCGCCGACTTTCTGGTCGACATGGGACCAGGCGCCGGCGTGCATGGCGGCAGGGTCATGGCGCAAGGCTCGCTGCACGATCTGCTGCAGTCGGCGCAATCGCTCACCGGGCAATACATGAGCGGGAAGCAGTCGATTGCTGTTCCCACGAAGCGCACGGCCTGGCTGCCCGTGCCCAAAAAACCGGATTCCCCTGCCCCGCCACAACAGAACGTGTTTGAACAAACGCGCAAACAGGCAGCGCCACGCCCCGATGACCATTGTGGACTGCAGAAAATCACGGTAGTGGGTGCGCGCGGCAACAACCTCAAATCCATCACCGTGGACATTCCTGTGGGCCTGATGACTTGCGTCACCGGTGTATCGGGTTCCGGAAAGTCCACGCTGGTAAACGACACCTTGTATGCCACCGCCGCACAGACCATTCACCGCGCACACACCGAACCGGCACCGCACGAAGCCATCGAGGGTCTGGAGCAATTCGACAAGGTGATCAATGTCGACCAAAGCCCCATCGGCCGTACCCCGCGCAGCAACCCGGCCACCTACACCGGCCTGTTCACCCCTATCCGCGAACTGATGGCCGAAATGCCTGCTGCCAAGGAGCGTGGTTATGGTCCGGGCCGCTTCAGCTTCAATGTGGCAGGCGGCCGCTGCGAAGCCTGTCAGGGCGATGGCATGGTGCGCGTGGAAATGCACTTTCTGCCCGACGTGTACGTACCCTGCGACGTATGCCACGGCCAGCGCTACAACCGCGAAACGCTTGAGGTGCAATACAAGGGCAAAAACATTGCCGACATTCTTGCCATGACGGTGGAAGATGCCTATGCCTTCATGGGCGCGCAACCGGCCATCGCGCGCAAGCTACAGACCCTGTTGGACGTGGGCCTGAGCTACATCCAACTCGGCCAGAGTGCCACCACGCTCTCTGGCGGCGAGGCCCAGCGCGTCAAGCTCGCCCATGAACTGTCGCGACGCGACACCGGGCGCACACTCTACATTCTTGACGAGCCCACCACCGGCCTGCATTTCGCCGACATCAAGCTGCTGCTCAAGGTTCTGCATCAGCTGCGCGACGCGGGCAACACCATCGCCATCATTGAGCACAACCTCGACGTGATCAAGACTGCCGACTGGATCATCGACCTGGGACCCGAAGGCGGTGCCGCAGGCGGAACGGTCGTGGCGCAGGGCACGCCAGAACAGGTGGCGCAAAATCCGGCCAGCCACACCGGGCAGTATCTGGGGAAGTTGTTGAAGCGTGGGTGACGCTGCATACGCTTCGCAGGGCGCATGCAGGCTCATCGTCTGAATCAGTGATTCAGGATCTTGTTGAGGAAATCCTTGGTACGGGGCTGGCGTCCGTCGGGATTTCCGAAAAACTCGTCCCTGCTGCAATCCTCAAGGATCTTGCCGCCCACGTCCATGAAAATCACCCGGTGGCTGACCTTGCGTGCAAATCCCATTTCATGGGTAACCACCATCATGGTCATGCCCTCCCTGGCCAATTGCACCATCACGTCAAGCACCTCGCCGACCATTTCGGGGTCCAGCGCAGAAGTGGGCTCATCAAACAGCATGACGATCGGATCCATGCTCAGCGCGCGGGCGATGGCGACGCGCTGTTGCTGCCCCCCCGAAAGCTGGCCCGGAAATTTGTCCTTATGGGCCATCAGCCCCACGCGATCAAGCATTTTCAGACCGCGCTCCCTGGCTTCGTCCTGATTGCGCTTCAGGACCTTGATCTGCGCCAGGGTCAGGTTTTCGGTCACGGACAGGTGCGGAAAGAGTTCGAAATGCTGGAACACCATCCCCACATGGCTGCGCAGCTTGGGCAGATTGGTGGAGGGGTCGTTGACCTTGACACCATTGACTGTGATCTCGCCTTGCTGGATCGGCTCCAGCCCATTGACGGTCTTGATCAGCGTGGATTTGCCGGAACCGGAAGGCC
>JAGPIR010000099.1 GCA_018054915.1 Allobrachymonas sp. | reverse complement strand
TCCTTGTTTGCCGCATGCTGCCAGCAACAGCGCACCAGCCGTTATGGCCAGAAAATGTTTCGTGTTCATTGCCACACCCCCGATTCAAGTAAAGAATGCAAAACAACGGATTGCCAGGCACGAACATGCTCGTGCGCGGCATTGACCTGCGCGCGGGAAATTGTAAGGGAATGCTGGCTTTCCCCCCGGCCTCCCCCATTTTTTGCCGTGCAATGTCCCTTCAATGGGACGCCCTCTTTAATTTTCCTGCAAGACGGAGGGTGGTGAGAAATTGGTTTCGCTCAGAAAAACAGGAAACCATGCAGCAGACGCGGCAACAGCACAATCGCCATCATGCCTGCCACAAAGCCGATGGCGACATACAGCAAACGCCGCAGCAACAGGTTGGTCTGGCGCTGCTCTTGCATCAACTGCTGCAGTTCGCGGTTGTGCGGCTGCGTTCTGGCGCCCCGCTCCAGGTAATCGTGAAGCAGCAGGGGCAATTGCGGGAGCAGCCTCGACATCCGCGGCAACTGCTTGCGCCATTGCGTGATCAGGTGCCGGGGACCAACCTGCTCCTTCATCCATTTTTCAATGAATGGCCGCGCCGTGCCCCACAAGTCCATATCTGGATCCAGTTCACGCCCAAGCCCCTCGACGTTGAGCAGGGTTTTTTGCAACAGCACCAGTTGCGGCTGGATTTCCACCTGAAAACGACGCGAAGTCTGGAACAACCGCATCAACACCAGACCCAGCGATATTTCGCGCAGCGGCCGATCGAAACAGGGTTCACATACGGCACGCACGGCCGATTCCAGTTCGTCCACGCGCGTCTTGGCGGGCACCCAGCCCGACTCGATGTGCAGTTCGGCGATGCGGCGGTAGTCGCGCTGGAAAAAGGCCATGAAGTTCTGTACGAGGTATTCCTTGTCGAAATCGGTGAGCGTTCCGACGATGCCAAAATCGAGCAGAATGATCCGTCCAAAAGTCGCAGGATCGGTGCTGACCTGAATATTGCCAGGATGCATGTCGGCATGGAAAAAGCCGTCGTGGAACACTTGGGTGAAGAACAGTTTCATGCCATTGGCGGCAAGCGCACGAAGATCCACTCCTTGGCTGCGCAGTTTCTCCAGCTGGCTGATGGGAACGCCACGCATGCGTTCCATCACGATGACTTCAGTCGCGCAAAGATCCCAGTGCATCTCCGGAATCAGCGCCAGCTGACTGTTAGCCATATTGCGGCGCAACTGGGCGGCATTGGCAGCCTCACGCATCAGGTCGAGTTCATCATGCAGATACTTGTTGAATTCTTCCACCACGGCGCACGGCTTCAGGCGCCGCGCATCCACGCCTCCCACGCGCTCAATCCAGCCGGCCATCCAGCGCATCAGGCTGACGTCTTTTTCCATGACCGGCTGCAAATCGGGCCGCAACACCTTCACCGCCACCTCATGGCGTACGCCCTGGCGATCGACCAGATCGGCATAGTGCACCTGGGCCACCGAGGCGCTAGCCACGGGCTCCCGCTCGAAATGCACGAACAGGCTCTCCAGCGGCTTGCCGAAGGCGCGCTCAATGGTGGTGATCGCCACATCGGCGGGAAACGGCGGTACGCGGTCCTGCAATTTGGCCAATTCGATGGCCATGTCCGGCGGCAGCAAATCGCGCCGCGTGGAAAGCACCTGGCCAAACTTGACAAACAGCGGGCCCAGTTTTTCAAGCGCCACGCGCAACCGCACCCCCCGGGGCGCGCTCAGGTCACGCCCCAGCGTGATCAGCCGCCCAGCCGCACGCAAACCGGAATGCGACGCCGACGACAAGATCAATTCGTCGAGCCCATAGCGGAAAAAGATCCAGAAGATATAAATGCCGCGCAGCCATTTCATGCCGCATCACTCCGGTTTGCCGTTCGTTTCCCACGGCTCGCCGCGTTCGCCGCCATGCCGCGCAGCAAGGGGCATCATCGCATCGACGAAATCCTGGAGGGCCTGCCGCACATGGCGCAGAACGTCTGTCGCATGGCGCGCCGTCTCTGGGCCGATCAAGCGGGCAAGATCGGCCTCGCCATCCCAGCGCACGTTGGCTGTCAGCCAATGGACCAGCGCGGCCAGTTCCGCATCGCCACTGATATGGGTCTCGGGACGCTGGCCCCACATGGCCTGACGCGCCAGCTGCAGGATGTCGGCGTCTTCGGCCTGCACCGTAAGGTGCGGGTTTCGGGTTTCATCCGCCAGGGCAAACAGGCCGGCAGGGGTGACCTGCAGGCGCAGGCTCCATTGTTGCCATTGGGCGAGCAGCACCTTGTCTTGCTGCTCCCGCAGGCGCTGCTGCGCTTGCGGATGCTGCTGCAGCACATGGTTGAGCACCAGCACGATCCGGTTGCGGATTTCATGGTCGAGCCATTCGGGGAGCCTGGGCGCACCCAGCCTGTCGCGCGCCGCGCCCAACAAATCAGACAGGAATTGCAGGGGGGCGGCAGTATTCATGGCGTTCATTTTCGCCGATTTTTCTCTTCCGGCCGGTTGGCGGAGCAGACTACACGCCATGTCATGCATCATTGCAAGGATTCGACACCCGCCACCAGCCAGCACGCCCCTGCATCATCGCGCGATTGGGTCATATCCCAGATCTCGCGAAACGGTGCGGGAGCCTGCGCCTGCGCTTCTCGCACCATGCCAGAAAATTCCACGCTGGCAATCCGTTGGCTCTGTGTCTGCTCCATGCTCAGAAAACGGGCCTCCAGCACCACAATTTCGGCGGCCTGCGGGCTCGGCCCCTGCTCCGCACGTTCCAGCAGACGTTCGTTGACCGTGTCCGCCATCTCCTGCGTCATCATCGCGCGCAACCGCGCGGTGTCGGCTTCATCCCACGCCTGCTGCATAGCCACAAAACAGCTGCGCGCCTGCGCGATGAAAGTGGCCGCCTCATTTGCTTCAGCATCTGCCGCATCAGCAGGCGCCTCCGCGAAGCCCACAGGCAGGGATTCCCATGGCCTGGCAGCCGAATCGTTGCCCACCTTGCTCGGGTTGTAGGTACGCGCCATGACTGCCGCCTTCAGGGACTGCACGACGGCTTCCGGCTTGCCTCGGCCTTCTCCATCGCAGCGTCTAGCACGCTGCCAGACGACAAGCGCAACACAGCAGAGCACCGCCAATGTCAACAGAATCTGCCAGTCCTTCATATTGTTTCTTTCAGCATTTGATACCCAGATGCAAGGCCACCACGCCAGCGGTGAGATTGTGATAATCGACATGCCCAAAACCGGCCGCTTGCATCATGCGCCTGAGCGATTCCTGGTCAGGATGCATGCGGATCGATTCGGCCAGATAGCGATAGCTACCGGCATCGCCCGCCACCCATTGCCCCAGCCTTGGCAAAATATTGAAACTGTACCAGTCATACGCCTTCTGCAAGGGTTCCGCAACTTTCGAGAACTCCAGCACCAGCAGCCGCCCGCCCGGCTTGAGCACCCGATGCATCTCGCGCAGTGCCTGCTCCTTGTGCGTCATGTTGCGCAAGCCGAAGGCTACGCTCACCAAATCAAAGCGGGCGTCGGAAAAAGGCAATGCCTCGGCATCACACGCCACACTGGGCAAAATGACGCCCTGATCGAGCAGCCGGTCACGCCCGGTGCTGAGCATGGAAAGGTTGATGTCGCTATGCACCACCTGCCCGTCAGGGCCGGCCTTGCGTGCGAAGGCCCGCGCCAGATCGCCTGTGCCGCTGGCAATGTCGAGTACGCACTCTCCCGGACGCACATTGGCCACCAGCACGGCGTATGTCTTCCAGAGGCGGTGCATGCCTGCGGACATGAGGTCGTTCATCAGGTCGTACCGGGACGCGACCGAATCGAACACCCCGCGCACGCGGCGTGCCTTTTCCCCTTCTTCCACGGTCTCAAAACCAAAATGTGTCCGCGACATTGTCAACACCTTCCCGCACATGTGCGCAGCCCGCGCAAAAATCGTGCACGGGTTGCTATTGTGCACCGATCGTATTGCGCCTGACTGACTGACGTTCGTGCGTCCATTGCTTCTCAGCCCATACCGTCCGACGGGAAGACTGCTTCAACGCCGGTCATGCAGGGCGTGGGCAATGGTGCCGAGATCCACATATTCCAGTTCGCTGCCGATGGGCACGCCCCGCGCAAGCCGCGTGACATGCAGGCCGCGCGCCTTGAGCTGCTCTGCCAGTACATGGGCCGTCATTTCGCCGGCAGCCGTGAAATTGGTAGCCAGGATCACCTCCTGCACCACCCCGTCGCTGGCGCGCTGCAGCAGTTGCTGGATGCCAATATCGCGCAGGCCCACACCGTCGAGCGGGTTGAGCTTGCCCATGAGAACGAAATACAACCCGGTATATGTCAGCGTGCGCTCCACGGCCGCCTGGTCGGCAGGCGTTTCTACCACGCAGAGCTTGCTGCGGTCGCGCCCGGTGTTCTGGCAGGTTGCGCAGATGTCTTGTTCGGTAAACGTGTGGCACAGGGTGCAATGGCGCACATTGTCAACCGCATGCGTGAGCGCCTGCGCGAGCTGGCGTGCGCCTGCACGGTCATGTTGCAACAGGTGGTAGGCCATGCGCGCCGCTGATTTTGCCCCCACGCCGGGCAGGCGGCGCAGGGCCTCCATCAAGCTGTCCAGTGCATGGGCCATGACCCGCCTCCAACAACCGGACCCGGGGTCAGAACGGGAATTTCATGCCTCCGGGCAACCCCGGCATACCGGCCGGCATGAATCTGGACATGTGTTCACTGCTGACTTCTTCGGCTTTGCGCACGGCGGCATTAAAGGCCGCTGCCACCAGATCTTCGAGCATATCCTTGTCGTCTGCCAGAAGACTGGGGTCAATCTGTACGCGCTTGACATCATGCTTGCAGGTCATGGTGACCTTGACGAGTCCTGCGCCGGACTCTCCGTTGACTTCCTGATGCGCCAGTTCGTCCTGCGCCTTTTTCAGGTTGTCCTGCATGGTCTGAGCCTGCTTCATGAGGCCGGCAAGTTGGTTTTTGTTGAACATGGTGTTCTGCTCCAGAAAATCAGTCAATTAAACGGGGGTCACACAGCCCGGTGGAAAGCGCGGCCAATCACTTCCCGGCAGGTGCTGCTGGCGGCTCTCCGGCATAGCCCACGCTGCCTGGCAGGGTGCGAGCGCCAAACTCTTGCATCATAGCCTGCACAAAAGGATGCGCCCCGAAGGCTTCCTCAGCTTGCCGCTGTTGTTGCGCACGCGCAGCAGCCGTGCGCAGCGCCGGGCAATCGACCACGCGCCCATACTCAATCTGGAGCCGCACCGGCTGGTCAGCATGCACTGTCACGGCCTGCTCCAGCTTTTTGCGGCTGGGTTCATGGTTGACCGATTCGCGTTCAACCCGCAGAACCCACACGGCGCTGGAGCCACTTTCCTGTGGCGCCCGCTGCTCCATCAACTGGCCCTGCAGCAGCAACTCTCGCACCAGGCCATTGATCCCGTCTTGTTGGCACAATGCTTGCGCCAGCCCGTTCCAGACATC
>JAGPIR010000098.1 GCA_018054915.1 Allobrachymonas sp. | reverse complement strand
GGAGTTGCTCAAGCTGGTGCAACTCGACTGGCTGGCCGATCGCCGCCCCTCACAGCTTTCGGGTGGTCAGCGTCAGCGCATTGCCTTGGCTCGTGCTTTGGCTGTGGAGCCGCGCGTGTTGCTGCTGGACGAGCCGTTTGGCGCGTTGGACGCCAAGGTGCGCAAAGAGCTGCGCCGCTGGCTGCGCCGCCTGCATGACGAGTTGCACGTCACCAGTATTTTTGTGACGCACGATCAGGAAGAAGCCCTGGAAGTGGCCGACCGCGTAGTGCTGATGAACCACGGACAGATCGAGCAAGCAGGTTCACCGCAAGAAGTATGGGACAAGCCTGCCAGCCCGTTTGTGTATGGCTTTTTGGGCAACGTCAACTTGTTCCATGGCCGCATTCATGAGGGCGCGTTGCACATAGGCCAGGAAGGCAGCGCCCTGAGCATTCGGACGCCGCATTTGGGCGATGCGCATAACGCCCGTGCCTTTGCCTATGTGCGCCCGCACGAGTTGGATGTGCAGCCCAACGTGCCGGGTGCCAAGGGCATGCCCGCGCAACTGACCCGCACCATGGTCATGGGTTCGGTGGCGCGGCTCGAACTGCATCCGCTCGGCGATACAGGCCTGGCTTCTGGCGCGGTGATCGAAGCCCATATCACCGCAGATACTTTCCGTGCCCAAGGGTTCAAAGAAGGCGATATTTTGCGGGTTGTGCCGCGCACTGCCCAGGTATTTGTCGATCAAGCGGCTTGCATTTGATTTTTCTTTATATGCCAATACGCTGAATCCGATGGCCATCTTGTTCGCGCCCGTGCCGCCTGCCATGAGGAAGCGCGAGCTGTGCCGTTGACCCTGCCAGTGTGTCTAAAACTACCGTGACAGTCTTGGCAGGGGCTTGAGCGCCGGTGTTTTCAACAACCGCTGCAGGCAGGCCACTTGTGCGCCTGCCACAGGACGCAAGCGGGCGCTTGAAGCAGGCAGCGGTTCGCCTACGTTGCGGTTGCGGGGTAGCCAGCATCCGCGATGATGGCGCGCAAGGCTTCAGCGTCGAGGCTGCCCCCGGTGACGGTGATGCGGCGGTGTTCCAGGTCGGCTGCGACCGTGGCAGCGGGGTCGGCATCGGCAATGGCGCGGGTGATGGCGCTGACGCAATGGCCGCAACTCATGTTCGGGACGCTAAAAACAGGCATGGGTCTCTCCTGATTCGGATGTAGGGATGCCGCCCACTCTGCGCCTTCCCATCATGGGCAGGTCAATGGACGTGCGGTATGACCGCGCAAGCAGCAAGGGTATTGTGTTGGATTGCCAGACCTTCCTATGATGGAAAGGTTCAGACTGTCGCCAGTACCCAGGCTTCCACAAAATCACCATGCATGCACGCAGCGTTTTCCCATCATCCATCCAGATCCCTGTCGAGGGCATGACGTGCGCGTCGTGCGCTGGCCGCATTGAAAAAGCCCTGCGCCAGGTGCCGGGTGTGCAGGCGGCGAGCGTGAATCTGGCCACCGAGCAGGCGCAGATTGAAGCCGATGCAGCGGTAACAGCCGCGCAGTTGTTAGAAGCCATACAGCGTGCGGGATACGGCGTCAGAACGGGTATGACCGAATTGCTGATAGAGGGCATGAGTTGCGCGTCGTGCGTGGGCCGGGTGGAAAAGGCCCTGTTGAAGGTTCCCGGCGTGCTGCAGGCCAGTGTGAATCTGGCCACCGAAAAAGCCACGGTGCAGGCGGTGGATGGTGTTTCGTTTGCCACGCTGGCCGCTGCCGTCCAGCAGGCGGGCTACGCGGCCAGGGCAGTGGAGCCGGCGCAACCGGCCGATGCGAAAAAAGGCATGCCGTCCTGGTGGCCGGTGGCCGCAGCCGGGGTGTTTACGGCGCCGCTGGTGCTGCCTATGCTGCTGCTGCCTTGGGGTGTCGAGTGGATGCCCGGCGGCTGGTGGCAGTTGCTGCTGGCCACGCCAGTGCAATTCTGGCTCGGCGCGCGGTTTTACCGTGCGGCCTGGGGGGCCATCAAGGCGCGCAGCGGCAATATGGACCTACTGGTGGCGCTGGGCACCTCCTCGGCATACGGCTTGTCGCTCTATCTGTTGCTGCGGCATGCGCTGGCGGTGGAGCAGGGTCACGGGGCGACGATGCACGAACCGCATCTGTATTTCGAGGCCTCGGCCGCAGTCATCACGCTGGTGCTGCTGGGCAAGTGGCTGGAGGCGCGCGCCAAGCGGCAAACGGCCGATGCCATCCGCGCGCTCCATGCGCTGCGGCCGACCACGGCCCGTGTGCTGGTGGGCGATCAGGAGGTGCAAACGCCCGTGGAGCAATTGTCCGTGGGGGACATTGTGCGGGTCCGCCCCGGTGAGCGCGTGGCGGTCGATGGACTGGTCGAAGACGGGCAGAGCCACGTGGACGAATCGCTCATCACCGGAGAAAGCCTGCCGATGGCGCGTGGAGTGGGTGATCGCGTTACCGGCGGATCGGTCAATGGTGAAGGCGTGCTGTGCGTGCGCACCACTGCTGTGGGCGCCGAAACCACGCTGGCGCGCATCATCCGCATGGTCGAATCGGCGCAGGCGGCCAAGGCGCCGATCCAGCGCACGGTCGATGCGGTCAGCGCCGTGTTTGTACCGGCGGTTCTGGTGGTGGCAACGGTCACGCTGGCCGGCTGGCTGCTTTACGGGGCGGGCGTCGAGCAATCGCTGATCCATGCGGTGGCGGTGCTGGTCATTGCCTGCCCCTGCGCGCTGGGGCTGGCCACGCCCACGGCCATCATGGCGGGCACCGGCGTGGCCGCGCGCCACGGCATCCTGATCAAGGACGCCCAGGCGCTGGAGGTGGCGCATGCCGTCACAACCGTAGCGTTCGACAAGACCGGAACCCTCACCGAAGGCAAGCCCGCGCTGGTGGCGCACGAGCCCGCCGCGGGCGTACTGGCCGCCGATGTGTTGCGTTTGGCGTCCGCCCTGCAGCAGCACAGCGACCACCCGCTGGCGCACGCCGTCATGCAGCAGGCGCGGGCGCAACAGGTGTCCGTGCCGGATGTGCAGGACGCCAAGGCTCTGCCGGGACGCGGCGTGCAGGGCGTGGTGGAAGGCCGCACCTTACTGTTGGGAAGCAGCCGGCTGCTGCAGGAAAGCGGTGCGCAGGCCGGTGCGCTGCAGGCCCGCGCCGACGCCTTGCAAAACCAGGGCTACAGCCTCTCGTGGCTGATTCGCGGGCCAGGCGATGCGGCGCAGGTATTGGGCCTGCTGGCCTTTGGCGACACCATCAAGCCTGCTGCGTACCCGGCCATCCAGCGGTTGCAGGCGCTGGGCATTCAAACCGTCATGCTTACGGGCGACAACGCCGGCAGCGCCCAGGCGGTGGCGCGGGCGCTGGGAATCGACGCCGTGCACGCACAGTTGCTGCCCGACGACAAGGTGCGCATCATTAACGATCTGCGCAGCCGGGGCGCCGTGGTGGCCATGGTGGGCGATGGCATCAATGACGCCCCCAGCCTGGTGGCCGCAGACGTAGGGCTGGCTGTTTCCACCGGCGCCGACGTGGCCATGGAAGCGGCCGGCATCACGCTCATGCGCGGCGACCCGCGTCTGGTGGCCGATGCGCTGGATGTCTCGCGCCGCACCTACGGCAAGATCCGGCAGGGTCTGTTCTGGGCCTTCTTGTACAACACGCTGGGCATTCCGCTGGCGGCGCTGGGGCAGCTCAGCCCGGTGATTGCGGGTGCGGCCATGGCGTTCAGCAGCGTGAGCGTGGTACTCAATGCGCTCACGCTCAGACGCTGGCGTGGCAGCGCGGCGCAACAATCCTCTGAAGCAACAAAACCATGAATATCGGACAGGCCGCCAAGGCCTCGGGCATCACGGCCAAAATGATCCGCCATTACGAAAGCGTGGGCCTGCTGCCGCCGGCCACGCGCAGTGACACGGGCTACCGCCAGTATGGCGAGCGCGAAGTGCACGTTCTGCGTTTCATCAGGCGGGCGCGCGACCTGGGTTTTTCGATCAAGGACATCAGCGGCTTGCTCAGTCTGTGGCACGACCGCCAGCGCCCCAGCCGCCAGGTCAAGGCGCTGGCGCAGGCGCACATGCAGCAGTTGCAGCGCAAGATCGACGAATTGCAATCCATGCGGCAGACCCTGGAAAAATTGGTGCAATGCTGCCAGGGCGACGAGCGCCCCGATTGCCCCATCCTGCAGGATCTGGCTGGCAGCTGACGGGCCCAGACGCGGAAACCGCATCGGTTGCACGGCTGGTCCTTGCCCGCGCTGGCGCCACCGCAATGGCCATGCGCCTACAGCAGCAAGAAGGCCGCAGCCGCCACCAGGGTGGGGGTCAGGGCACCCAGCAGCAAGCCGCCAGCGCCAATCGTTTCATCTTCAAATCCGTTTCTGAGCAGGGCCACACCCGCGGGATTGGGCGCATTGGCAATCACCGTCAGGCCGCCGCCCGTGACGGCGCCCGCCACCAGCATGATGCGCGCCACGTCGGACAAACCGTCGATCAACGAACCCAGATAGGTCAGGGCGGCGTTATCGGTAATGGCGGTGAGCACCGTTGCACCGAAAAACAGCACGGTCGGAGACAGGCGCGAAACGATGGGTTGCAGCCACCATTGCTGCAGTCCGCCCAGCACTACCAGCCCCGCCAGGAAAAAGGCCACCAGCAGCGCCTCCTTGAGAATGAGCGGCGACTGGTAGGTTTTATACGCCTGCACAAAGCCCATGAACAGCAGAAACAGCCCGATGAACAGCACCGGATGGTGGGCAGTTAACACGATGCCCGCAAGAAACAGCAGGTGCACCGCGCAGACCACCCACGGCACGAAAGCTGCGTCATGGTGCGTGGCCCGCTCCTGCGCATTCAGGGTGATGTTGCGGGCGGCAGGGTTGCGCAGCCACCGGCCAACGGCCAGGGTTGCAACGGTCGCGTTGATCACTACGGCAATGGCGGCTTTCCAGCCAAATGTGCTGGTCATGAACGCGCTGTCCCAGTTCCATTTCGCTGCCACCATCAGCACCGGCGGCGCGGCAAATGATGTCAGGGTGCCGCCGATGGAAATATTCACAAAGAGCACGCCCAGCGCCAGGTATTTGATCTTCTGGGGCAAGCCCCGCACAAACAGCAGCGGGCGCAGGGCCAGAGCCGCCACCGTCATGGCAGCCGGTTCGGTGATGAAGGAACCCAGCA
The DNA here is from genome assembly GCA_018054915.1 of Allobrachymonas sp. Taxonomy (GTDB): domain Bacteria; phylum Pseudomonadota; class Gammaproteobacteria; order Burkholderiales; family Burkholderiaceae_C; genus Brachymonas. Next base: position 330 of record JAGPIR010000098.1, on the reverse strand, counting down.
AGGGCAGAACAGACAGACACACCCAAACTTTGGCCAGATGGCCGGGTATGGGCAGCAACCGCGAAAGTACCACCACCAGGCTGCGTGCTACCTGCTGGATCGGGCGCGAGGCCGCCACCACCATCACCACAAACACGAACAGCGGTTCGGTGTACTGGCGGCTCTCTACATAGCGCACGGCTTCGGCGCCGCCCTGCATCGCGGCCATGGCGCCCACCAGCACCATGGCCCAGAAGCCGAATACAACTTCCACTTCACCCAGCAGGTGAAAAAATCCGGCATGCCGCGGCTGGGCCCTGGCCAGGCGTTCGAAGAATTTGGTGCTGAAGG
>JAGPIR010000003.1 GCA_018054915.1 Allobrachymonas sp. | reverse complement strand
ATCGAGGCTTCATCCTGGAAAACCGGCAGGCAATGCAGACCGCCCCATATTCCCCCGTGGGGCCGCTTGTGCAAAAAGACCTCCGTTGCACCCGATTCTGGCGCCCGGATCAAGGCCATCAACCACCAGGACTCGGCGGTTCTTTTGATTTTTCCGGTTTTTACCGGATAGGCCAGCACATCACCCTGTTCCCGGGATTTGCACAAGGCAGCGACCGGGCACCGCCCACATTCTGGTTTACGGGGAAGGCAAACGGTGGCTCCCAGATCCATCAGGCCCTGGGTATAGGCCACCATGCGTCCAGCCAAAGTGGAAGCGGGCTCCAGAGCCGGCATCGTGTGCTCAGCTGCGTACCAGAGTTCACGCCGGTTGACGCTGCGAGACATATCCTTGCCGCAAGCAAATACCCGGGACATCACACGTTGCACATTAGCATCAAAAATCAGGGTTTGCTCACCGAAACAGAAAGCAGCGATGGCAGCGGCAGTAGAAGAGCCAATGCCCGGCAACTGCTCCAGGGCGGTTTTACTGCCAGGAAAAAGGCCGTCATATCTGTCTCGCACCATCTGTGCGCACCGGTGCAGATTGCGTGCGCGGCTGTAATATCCCAGGCCGCTCCATTGCGCCAGCACGGCATCTTCAGAAGCATTGGCCAGATCCAGCACCGAAGGAAACATTTGCAGGAACCGGCTGTAATAGGCAACGACCGTGGCGACCTGGGTCTGCTGCAGCATGATTTCCGAAAGCCAGACGCGGTAGGGATCGCGCGTGTTCTGCCAGGGAAGCCCCTTGCGGCCATGCTGGCGCTGCCAGCCGATCAATCGCTCGGCAAACGTTTCAAACCCGATGGTCATGTTCCTCTGGCAGAAAAATTCCTGTTTCCATGCCCGATCAGACTTTGCCTCATACATGCCACTCAGACCGCGCATGCGCGAGCGTCGGCCAGCGAATCCTGAGCGGCCTGCTCCAGCAACGGATCCCCAAGCAACTGGTCTATCTGTTGGTGGAAAACATTGCGTTCGGTTTCAATAGCCTGCATGCCCGTCTGCAATTCCAGAATGCGTTCATCCAACCCAGAGGCCGCCGATTCTGCACGCTCAATCGCCGCCAAGCGGCGCCTGAGTCCGCGGCGGCGTTCCCGCAATTGGGCATCAATTTGTCCAGACATTTTCCGGCTCCAGTGCTCGACTTCATTGAGCGCCCGTTCAAAGACAATGCGCAAGCGTGACACAAGCGCGCGCAACAAGCGGTCGACAAATTCCGCCTGTGAAAGCCTGATCAGGTTGCCCAAGCCCAGATATTGGGCATGCGCGGCCTCCACTTGATCCAGCTCCCGGGCAAAAATGTCCAGTTGTGGCGGTGCGGCCACCTGCAGCGTAAACCCGTATTCGCTGTTAAGTTGCCGGAAGATGGTGTCAAACAGATCGTGCATTTCTGCGGCCTTGTCCTGCGCCTGAATGAGCAAACCCTGCAGGCGCAAAAAGGCAGCGGAATAGGCCTTACTGACACCCATTTTCATGAAACCGGAATCACGCAGCGCACCATTGAGAATGCCCGCCTCCTTGAGCAATTGGTTGTTGCCCAGCAAGTCATAAATCTGCTTGAGCAGTTTGTGGTGCACGACGCGAATGGCGTGGGTGCGGCTCATGGAGTGTTCAAAATTTTCTTGCTCCTTGGCAACACGCAAACGCTGGTGACGCACAACCGCATCGCTTTTTCCCTGCAGTCCTGCAAGTTCAGCCAATTGTTCGGTCATTTCGGCAGAGCGCAAATTCAGCATGCGCTGCACCTGTTCACGCACATGTTGCGCGTCAATAGCCATCTGTGCCCGCATGATCTCCTGACGGCGCGCAACGATGCGCCGGGCCAGCATGTCCTCGAATGCATCCAGATGGCTGCTCTTGAGCAGCTCGGCGTCGCGATTGATCTTGGCCACCAATCCTTTCTGCGCCGATACCGTCATGACCCTGTCTTCGATGACGCCCAAAATGCGAGCCGATTCGATACGCTGGCGTTCAATCTGCTCCTCTATCTGTTCGGATGTGCTCAATGCATCCCAAAGCGTGTCAATCTTGTTAAGCGCCACAAAACGTGTTGCATCATCGTTGGCACCGGCAAGAAATTCGCGCCAGATTGTCAGATCAGAAGCCGTCACGCCGGTGTCTGCCGCCAAAAGGAATATCACTGCCTGGGCCTGTGGAATCAGACTCATGGTCAGTTCGGGCTCGGCCCCGATGGCATTGAGACCCGGCGTGTCCAGAATGACAAGACCCTGCCTGAGAAGCGGATGGTCCATATTGATGCACGCGTGACGCCAACGCGGCACCTCGATCATTCCAGTCGCAGTAGGCAAGGGTTTATCAGGCACGCCGTCGTGCCAAAATCCCAAGGCGCGCGCTTCAGGAATGGTGATCTCTATGGTTTCTGCCACCTTGCCAAGTGCGGCGGCAAGCTGATCGGAGTCAGCCATATCCAGAGCAATCGTGACCCACTCATCGGGCACCAGCCGCCATTCCATCAGTGACCGGGGCTCCAGCCGCGTTTGAATCGGCAACAAGCGCAAACAAGCCGGATCGCGGACATCGTAGGCCAGCTCTGTCGGGCACATGGTTGTCCGTCCGGCACTGGCTGGCATGATCCGCCGGCCAAAGCCTGCGAAGAAAATGGCATTGATCAGTTCGGACTTTCCGCGGGAAAACTCAGCAACGAAAGCAACCAGAATCTTGTCGCTGCGATTGTGCGCCTGCATCTTTTCCAGTTGCAACTGCACTTCTGGCGCCAGCAAATCACGCACCCGCAGCCACTCCAACAAAGCCTTGAGGCGCGCATCAACCTCTTGACGCCAGATGCTGTGGTGATGAATATTTTCAGTAAACATGGGTCTTCCCGCTGCAAACAGATGCACACATATGCACACATATGCATATTATTGGCCAGCCCGCATTCTTTGGATGCTGAACGGCAGATTATTTCCGCTTTTGGCAATACCCGCAAAAATACGTGGCCCGCTGTCCCTGTCGCACCATCTCGATGGATTGTCCACAAACATGACAGGGTTCCCCCCTGCGCCCATAGACCATTGTGTGGAACTGGAAGTTGCCATTGCGCCCCTTCGCATCCGAGTAATTGCGCAGAGAGCTCCCTCCTTGTTCGATGGCGCGGTCCACAACGTCTCGTGCAGCGCGCCAAATTCTGCCAACTTGGACACGCGTCAAACCGGACGCAGGAGTTTCTGGATGGATCCGGGCATAAAAAAGCACCTCTGACGCATAAATGTTGCCCAGTCCGGCTATCACCGTTCCCGACAGGAGCACCTGCTTGATGGCAAGCGGCCTGCATCTGAATGCTTTGGTAAGAATATCCAGGTCGACCTGCTGGTCGTCAATGGGTTCCGCGCCCAATCTGTCCAGCAATTTGGCTGCACGGGGATCGTTTTCCCCCTCCACCAGCATGGCTGCACCAAAACGCCTGGGATCGTTAAGCCGCAAAATGCCTTTGGTGGTGCGCAACTCGAAATGATCGTGCGGGCCGCGGGGCGGCAAATCCGGTGCGAAACGCACACTGCCGGACATACCCAGATGCAGCATCAGCATGCCTTCGTCCAGATCCAACAGAAGATACTTGCCGCGTCGGCGCACAGCCAGTACGTAGCGTCCTTTCAACACCTCCGGCGAGGCGCCCAAAGGCCAGCGCAAAGGCTTTCCAAGCCAGGAATCCAGGATGCGGGCGCCGGCAATGCGTCCGGCAAAACTGCGACGAGTGACTTCAACTTCCGGAAGTTCTGGCATCAACAACGACCATCATGCAGACAAAGGGTCACTATTACGCTCAAGCACTCGATAGCGCCATGAGCAATCACATACATGCAACGCTTGCCGTATTATGAAGGGCGGTAACCTGTTTCCCCAGTCCGGAGCCTGTCATCTTGTTACGATTCATCCGCTCATTTGCGCCTATTTGCAGACCCACTTGCATCGCAACCGCTTTCCTGGCCGCCATGGCGCAACCAGCTACCGGTGCCGCTGCGCAGTTTTTCGCCGCCAGGGATATTGGTGCGCCATCGCTGCCCTTGCCGGCAGCAAGGGACAACAAACAACGTGAAGCAGCGGCCATGCAGAACGTCTTCAGGCGATCAGCCGGCATCTATGACACCCTGGCGGGCTACCTGTACTTGCAACGTGGCGATACCAGCCGGTCCTTCTCGCACATCCTGAACGCCGCCAGACAGATGCCAGATGCCAGGTTATACCTGCTAGCCACCGAAATTGCCATTCGCGGGCATTCGCAGGCCGCAGCATTAAAGGCGCTCGAACAGTGGAAGGCAGATTTTCCGCTTGACCCCCTTGCCAGCAATTACCACCTGCAACTCCTGATTGCCTCGGGCCGGATCGAACAAACCAGCGGGCCCCTGCAAGCCGCACTGGATGCAGCAGAGCCGTCGAGACGGCAGGCTTTCCTTTATTCGATTCCGGAGCTGTATGCACCCGCCAAAAAAGCCAGCGATGCGCTTGCCGCCGCAACGCCTGCATTAACCCAAGCAATGCAACAGCCTGAAACGACATTCATGGCTGCCACAGCCTTGGCGCGCATGCAACTGGCTGCCGCCCATTACCCACAGGTCCTGCAATCGCTGCGTCGCGCGGTAAATTCACAGGTTCCTGAAGAAAAACTCGGCGCAATGCCCAACCAAGAACTGCCCGGGTTGATCGCCATCGACCTGATGCGTGCCAGCCAGACCGGGGCGCCAGAAATATCGCGCACCGCTGAAAAGCTGGTGCATGACACGCTGCGACGCAACCCGTCGCGCGACTTCGTCATGGTGTACACCAGGGCTCTGGCTCAGGCACGGAGACTGGAAGATGCGCAACGGCAACTGGCAAATATATTGAGAGTGTCGCCCGATTTTGCCGCTGGATGGGCATTGCAGGGCGCCATCCAACTGGAGAACAAGCAGGAGGACGCGGCAGAAGCCTCATTGCGGAAATACCTGAAGCTCAGCGAACGGGAGTCTGCCGATCTTTCACGTACGCAATCTCCTTCACCCGAAAGGGAGAACGATAGCCGCGACCTGCAAAAATCCGAGGAAATGGATACGCAGGTCTATCTGATGCTCGCGCGCGTGGCCGATCTTCGCAACCACCCGGACCAGGCGGAAGAGTGGATCACCCGCATTACTCCTTCCGCCACCCGGACCCAGGCGCAATTGCAACGCATTGAATGGCTCGTTCAACAGGAAAAATACCCCCTGGCCACGCAACAACTGCATGCCCTTCCTTCCGCAACCGCCGATGAAAAAACACTTCTGGCGCTTCTGGGGTCGCACATTCATGAAAAACAGCACCGCCACGGAGAAGCCGCCCGCATTCTGGACGCAGCCATTGAGGCGGACAAAAACAATCCGGAACTGCTATACGCACGAGGAAACCTTTTCTGGCAAATGCAGCGCCATGACGATGCGGAACGGGATTTGCGCAAGGTGATGCGGCTCAAACCAAATTCCGCCGCTGCCTACAATGCGCTGGGTTATAGCCTGGCCGACCGCAACCAGCGCCTGCCAGAAGCCCTCAAACTGATTGCCCGCGCCCTCGAAATCGATCCCGAAAACAGCGCCATCCAGGACAGCATGGGCTGGGTGGAACTCCGCCTGGGAAATCTGCAGCAAGCACTCCTCTGGCTCAAGCAAGCGTATGAAAACGGACGTGAGGCCGAAATCGCCGCCCATTACGGCGAAGCCCTCTGGAGCAGTGGAGAAACAGAACAGGCGCGCAGAATATGGGCAGAAGGCTTGAAGCTGGATGCCAACAACAAGGTATTGCAGGAAACCATGCGCCGTCTCGACACAAAGTCGACAAATCCTGCACCATAAATCATCGCCAAACAGCGCGAATCACGCGCCTTGGATCCGCATCAATTTCTGCCGCTTTTTATTTTCAAACGCGGATTGCGTCATGAAGCCTTTTTCCCAGAAACGCAACACAGTTGCCGCCCTGCTACTGACAGGCAGCCTGTTGTCAGGCTGTGCAGTACCCCCCCGGCCAGCTCCCCTCTCAGCCGATTCCCTTGTCACGCCGGTGCATGCGGGCCGGATTTCGCTGCAAGTGCAGCAAGAACCCGCTCCTCAGTCTTTCATCGCAAGCTTTGAGCTCATGGGCAACGCGGAAAATGGCCTGCTGCGCCTATTCAGCCCGCTGGGAAACACCCTGGCAACCGCCCGCTGGACGCCCGGTCACGCCATACTGCTGCACAACGGCAGCGAACGCTCTTTTAGTTCCCTGGATGCGCTGCTGGAAACACTGACTGGTGCTCCTTTGCCCGCAGCCGCCCTGCTTGACTGGATGGACGGCCGCAATACCGCAGCAGCTGGCTGGGAAGCAGACCTTTCGCAATACCCGCAAGGAAAAATCCGGGCACAACGTCTGCAGCCCCCGCCCCTGACAACGCTGCAGGTGGTGTTGCAATGACCATCACCGCGCGGCTATCGGGCCTGCCTGCGCCCGCCAAGCTCAATCTGTTTCTGCATGTAGTGGGCCGCCGTGATGATGGTTACCACCTATTGCAATCGGCCTTCATGCTGATCGATTGGCAAGACACGCTGGATTTGACCTGCACCCAAGATGGCCGCATCACGCGCACCGAAGAAGAGGTTGGCGGCCTACCGGCAAACGATCTGTGCGTGCGCGCCGCACAATCCCTGCAACAAGCCACGGGATGCCGCTACGGCGCGCATATCCATCTGCGCAAACAAATTCCCGTCCAAGCGGGCATGGGCGGCGGCTCCTCCGACGCGGCCACTGTGCTGCTCGGACTCAACCGTTTGTGGCAAACGAAGCTGCCCAATAAAGAATTGCAGCGCCTGGGGCTGCAACTGGGGGCCGACGTGCCCTTTTTCCTGTTCGGGCGCAACGCCTGGGTCGAAGGAATTGGAGAAAAACTGCAGGCCCTGGATTTGCCATTAGCCCGCTTCGTTGTGCTTAAGCCTGCGGCAGGCATTGAAACCGCAGCCATTTTTTCCGCCCCCGACCTGCCGCGCGCAACGCCCTCTGTTTGTCCGCATGATTTCATGCAAGCTCAGCAGCCATTCGCTTTTGGCCGCAACGATTTACAGGTGCCAGCCATGCGTCTGTACCCTGACATCGGATACGCCACCCAATGGCTGGCCAGCCATGGCCTGCAGCCCCGCATGACCGGCTCCGGCAGCGCGGTGTTTGCCTGGCTCCCGCCCGGAATGGATGCTGACTTTTTGCAACAAGACACTCCTAAAAACTGGACTGCGCGCGTTTGCAGCAATTTACCCCGCCATCCTCTGCTACAATGCGAGGCTTGATAGATTTTACCGCCTGCATCTAACTAGCAAGTGGTGCGTAGGGGAGTAGCCAAGTTGGTTAAGGCACCGGATTTTGATTCCGGCATGCGAGGGTTCGAATCCTTCCTCCCCTGCCAACCCCAATCTCGGCAGCCATATCTGCATGACCCCGTGCTTCGCAGATAGCCGGAAGTTGACCCATGAACTCTTCTGTCCCATCCGATTTTTTGGTCTTCACCGGCAATGCCAATCCGCAACTGGCGCAAGAAATCGTCCAGTGCCTAGGCTCCAATTTGGGCGACATACGAGTCGACCGCTTCTCTGACGGAGAAGTCACCGTTGAAATCCGGCAGAACGTGCGCGCACGAGATGTCTTCATCGTACAGCCAACCTGCGCACCGACCAATGACAGCCTGATGGAATTGCTGATCATGGTAGATGCCTTCAAGCGCGCTTCTGCCGCACGGATCACAGCCGTGATCCCCTATTTCGGCTACGCCAGACAAGACCGTCGGCCACGTTCCACGCGCGTACCCATTTCCGCAAAAGTCGTCGCCAACCTGCTTCAAACCGTGGGTGTGCACCGCGTACTTACCATGGATCTACACGCAGACCAGATCCAGGGGTTTTTCGACATACCAGTAGACAACATCTACGCATCACCGATTCTTCTGGGTGAGCTCAAGCAACAGAATTACGAAAACCTGATCGTGGTCTCTCCTGATATTGGCGGCGTGGTGCGCGCCCGTGCGCTGGCCAAGGAAATGGGCTGCGAACTGGCTATCATCGACAAACGCCGCCCTAAACCCAACGTGAGCGAAGTGCTGCACATCATTGGCGACATTGATGGCCGCAACTGCGTCATCATGGATGACATCATTGATACGGCGGGCACCTTGCTCAAGGCAGCCGAAGTGCTCAAGCAGCGCGGAGCCAGAAAGGTGTCTGCCTACTGCACCCATCCGGTGTTCAGCGGGCCCGCTATTGAGCGCATCGCCAGCAGCCCGGATCTGGACGAGGTGGTTGTTACGAACACCATCCCGTTGTCACAAGCGGCGCGAGAGTGCAAGAAAATCCGTCAACTGACGGTTGCACCATTGTTCGCCGAAACCATCTGCCGCATCGCTACCGGCGATTCGGTCATGAGCCTGTTTTCAGAAGGGTCCAGACTCCTCTGAAAACGTTTTTGCGCCCAGTCCCTTTTCCGGAACCGGGCGCCTTTCTGAAACCAGGCGCCTGCTGGTCGCGGCAGCGCCAAACTGGAGAAAACCATGAAAGTTGTCGCTTTCGAGCGCCCCAAGCAAGGTTCGGGTGCGAGCCGCCGCCTGCGCAATGCTGGCAAAACCCCAGGCATCATCTATGGTGGCGAAGACGCCCCACAACTGATTGAACTCGACCACAACGCACTGTGGCACGCCCTGAAGAAAGAAGCTTTTCACGCCTCCGTTCTCGAAATGGAAGTGGCAGGAAAAACCAGCAAAGTATTGGTGCGTGATGTCCAATACCATCCCTACAAGCAGTTGGTGTTGCATATTGATTTCCAGCGCGTGTCCTCCAAGCAGAAAGTGCACATCAAGGTACCGTTGCACTTCAAGGGCGAGGAATTGTCCGACGCCGTCAAGCTTGAGCATTGCCTGGTCAGCCACATCCTGAATGAAATCGAGGTTTCGTGCCTGCCAGCCAACCTGCCCGAGTTCATTGAAGTGGATCTGAGCACGGTCACCAAAGGCCAGACCATTCACCTCAGCAACATTACATTGCCCAAAGGAGTGACAGCCGTATCCCACGGTGCGGAAGACCCCGTGTTGGTAACCGTCACTCCCCCCAAAGGTGGAGCCGAAGCGGAAGGATCTGAAAAAGCCGGCAAGCCTGCCGAGGCAGCTCCTGCCGCAGACAGCAAGAAACCCGCATGACCTGGATACGGCGGTTTTGAGCCAGCGAAAAGCCCACCTTGGTGGGCTTTTTTGTTGAGACGACACCCGTTCATGCAGCAACAATACGACTGTCTACCACTTTCCTGAATGCCCACAATGCCCTGCATAGTCGCAACGAACCATCAAACGCTATAGGCTTTCTGAACCACGCACGAACGGATGATGATGAGCAACCGCATTCAACTGATCGCTGGCTTGGGCAATCCCGGCCCCGAATATGCCGCAACCCGCCACAATGCAGGATTTTGGTGGCTGGAAACGCTGGCGCATCAATGGGGCGTACAGCTTGCACATTCCAGGGACTTCCACGGTTTTACCGGCTCGCCACTGCAACAGGGACACAAGGTCTGGTTGCTGCAACCCACCATTTTCATGAATCGCTCGGGCCAATCGGTTGCGGCATTGGCGCGTTTTTACAAGATCCCGCCCGAAAACATTCTCGTGGTCCACGACGAACTGGACTTAGATCCCGGCCAGGTAAAACTGAAGCAAGGCGGTGGGCATGCCGGCCACAACGGTTTGCGTGACATTGACGCCCAATTGGGCAGCAAGAATTACTGGCGGCTGCGCCTGGGCATCGGCCATCCCGGCAGCAAGCCAGAAGTTGTCAACTGGGTATTGAAGAAACCATCCCTCGAACACCGCATAGCCATTGAGCAAGCCATCGACCACAGTCTGCGTGTCGTACCTGATATTCTTGCCGGTCAAATGGAAAAGGCCATGCGCATAATCAATAGCCCTGTCGCATAACAAGCCTGCGCCCAAACGCCCAGCACCGCTGGCGGCACTCGGATAGCGCATGCCCCGCGTGACTTTGCACCACGCCCCGCATTTCAGCCACTAACGGTTTAATTCATCCGCTTAGTGGCCGCGCCCCTTAGCCAACACGACCCAACAGAAGGTATTCCATCAGCGCCTTCTGCACGTGCATGCGGTTTTCCGCTTCATCCCAAACCACGGATTGCTGGCCTTCCAGCACGTCTTCCGTCACTTCTTCTCCGCGGTGTGCGGGCAGGCAGTGCATGAACAATGCGTCGGGCCTGGCTTTTTCCATCATGCCGGCATCAACGCACCAGTTGGCGAAAGCCGCACGACGCACCTCATTTTCGGCTTCGTAGCCCATGCTGGTCCACACATCGGTGGTGACAAGATCCGCATCCTTGCAAGCCTCGTGCGGATCCTTGAAGAATTTCACATGGATGCCGTCGGTTTCCACGCCTTCTATCGATCGGTCAATGCCATAACCGCCGGGCGTGCTCACATGGACGGTAAAGTCCAGCAATTGCGCCGCCTGCAGCCAGGTGTTGGCCATGTTGTTGCCGTCACCCACCCAGGCAACGACTTTTCCGCGGATGCTGCCCCGATATTCCTGATAGGTAAAGATGTCGGCCAGCACTTGACAGGGATGGTATTCATTGGTAAGACCGTTGATGACCGGCACGCGTGAATACTGGGCAAAGCGTTCGATCTTGCTTTGTTCGAAGGTGCGAATCATGACCATATCCACCATGCGGCTGATGACGCGCGCGGTGTCTTCAATCGGCTCGGACCGGCCCAGTTGACTGTCCCCGGTGGTGAGGTGCACCACGCTGCCGCCCATCTGGTACATGCCGGCCTCGAAACTCACGCGGGTGCGCGTGCTGGCCTTCTCGAAAATCATGGCCAGCGTGCGATCGGGATCGGCGAAGGGCTGGTATTTTTCAAATGCCTTGAATTTGGCCTTGATGAAGGCCGCACGTTCCAGCAAGTACGCGTATTCGTCGGCGCTCAGGTCAGAAAATTGCAGGTAATGACGCATGACAATCTATCCAGTCGAAAATGCACAACCAACCGTTCATTAGGCACTGGCCAGAAATTCCTTGATCAGCGCAACGAGAATGGCCACGATTTCGTCGGCTTCCTCCTTGCACAAAATCAGCGGCGGTACCAAACGAACCACACGCTCGGCCGTTACGCTGAACAACAGGCCACGCTCGGCGCCTTGCGCCAGCAGCACCCCGCAGGGCTTATCCAGCTCAATGCCGAGCATCAGGCCCTGGCCGCGGATTTCGCGAAAGCCTTTCACGCCTGCCAGGCCCGCCTGTAGTGCATCCTTGAGGTACGCCCCCACTTTGGCGGCGTTTTCAAGCAGGCCGTCTGCTTCCATGATGCGCAACGTTTCCACGCCGGCTCGCATCGCCAGCGGATTGCCGCCAAACGTAGTGCCATGATTGCCCGGCTGAAAGATGTTGGCGGCTTTGGGGCCAGCAACCACCGCACCCACTGGAACGCCCGACCCCAAGCCCTTGGCCAGCGGCATGACATCGGCTTTTATTCCCGCCCATTGGTGGGCGAACCATTTGCCGGTTCGGCCGACGCCGCACTGCACCTCATCAATCATCATCAACCAGTCGCGTGCATCACACAACTGGCGCACCTGCTGCAGGTATTCGATGCGCATGGGGTTGACGCCGCCTTCACCCTGAATGGTTTCAAAGAACACGGCCACAACATCGTTGCGGTCTTGTGTCGCTTTTTTCAGGGCGTCGATATCGTTAAGCGGCACGCGAATGAAGCCTTCGACCAGCGGCTCGAACCCCTGCTGCACCTTGGGATTGCCCGTAGCCGACAGCGTGGCGATGCTGCGGCCATGAAATGCCTTTTCGTACACCACGATCTGCGGTTTTTCGATGCCCTTGTCGTGCCCGAACTTGCGCGCCAGCTTGAGCGCCGCCTCGTTGGCCTCCAGTCCGGAGTTGCAGAAGAACACATTGGTCATGCCCGAAATCTGCACCAGTTTTGCAGCCAGCTCTTCCTGCAGCGGCACATGGTAGTAATTGCTGCTGTGAATGATTCGGGCGATCTGATCCTGCAGTGCCGGCACCAGCCGAGGATGGTTGTGCCCCAGCGTATTGACGGCAATGCCTCCTAGGGCATCAAGGTATTCTTTGCCATTCGTGTCCCACACGCGGCAACCTTGACCATGGGACAAGGCTATGGGCAAACGCCCATAGGTATTCATGACATGGGGTGAAACAGGAACAGCAGAAGACATGGGTAATGGGCCTTCAAAGAGGCGCTAGGCAGCGCCGCCATACAAACCCTTGAACGGCAAGGGAAAAGTTTCGATTGTAAAAGACATCGCGCCCACCTGATTATCGCAACCTGATCCTTGCGACATATGGCATCCGCCTCAATACAACTCAATACAGCACAGGCACTACCAGCGATAACCTCCATAAACTGGGATAATTTCCCGCCATGAGCATCATTATCAAGGATCAAGCGGACATCGCAGCCATGCGCACAGCCTGCCGGCTGGCCGCCGAAGTACTCGACTACATCACACCCTATGTACAAACCGGCGTCACCACAAATACGCTCGACAAGCTGTGCCACGATTACATGGTGGATGTACAAGGCGCCATTCCAGCGCCATTGAATTACGCTCCGCCGGGCCACGCCCCGTATCCGAAGTCCATCTGTACTTCGATCAATCACCAGATCTGTCACGGCATCCCCAGCGACAAGCCCCTGAAAAAGGGCGATATTGTCAACATCGACATCACCGTGATCAAGGACGGGTGGCACGGCGATACCAGCCGCATGTTCATGGTGGGCGGTGAGTCACAGGCCAGCATTGCCGCACGGCGCCTGTGCCGCATCAGTTACGAAGCCATGTGGCACGGCATCTTGCAAGTCAAACCCGGAGCCCGTCTGGGAGATGTTGGTCACGCCATCCAGACATTTTCCGAAAACAACGGCTGCAGCGTGGTGCGTGAATTCTGCGGCCACGGGATCGGACGGGGCTTTCATGAAGAGCCGCAGGTACTGCATTACGGCAAACCCGGCACACTTGACATGCTGAAGCCCGGAATGATCTTCACCATCGAGCCCATGATCAACGCAGGGCGTCGCGACATCAAGGAATCGAACGACGGCTGGTCCATTATCACCAAGGACCGCTCGCTTTCCGCGCAATGGGAGCACACGGTGCTGGTCACGCCAACCGGCTACGAGGTTCTGACGCTTTCTCCTGACGCCCCGCCACCACCCGCATTCGTGGCGGCCGTTGCCACCTGATCAACATTTGCCTCCATGTGAACGCACCAGCAGACCTGAATATCCTGCGCCAGCGTTATCAGCACGACAGGCAAGCGCTGCTGGACAGCACCACGCGGCGCCCGCCCAAAAGGATGGCGCCGCTTTTGCGGAAATTGGCGCTGCTGGCCGACAAATTGCTGCTGCAGCTATGGCGCGCACATGGTCTGCACAAACGGTCTTTGACGCTGGTGGCCGTAGGCGGATTGGGCCGCCGAGAACTCTTCCCATACTCTGACATCGATGTACTGGTGCTGCTACCGGCTTGTTGTGATGATTCCTTGGCAGAACAGGCGGCGGCCTTCGTGCGTGCGTGCTGGGACGTGGGGCTGCAAACCGGGTCGAGCGTGCGCACAGTGGCGCAATGCCTGCAGGCGGCCACCAGCGACACCACCGTACAAACCGCCCTCATGGAACGTCGGAAAATCACCGGTAAGGGGGCGCTCTACCGGCAGCTTGGTAACGCCTGCAATGCCGCCATGCATCCCTATGCCTTCTATCGGGCCAAGCTGTTGGAGATGCGGCAGCGCCATGCACGCTTCGACCATACACCCTACGCCCTGGAGCCCGACTGCAAGGAATCGCCCGGTGGTCTGCGCGACCTGCAGACCGTGGCCTGGGTGGCGCAGGCTGCCGGCTACGGCCGCACCTGGACGGAGCTGCATCAGCACGGATTGATGACCACATTCGAGTTGCGCCAAATCCGCCGGCATCACGCACTGCTGCGCCAGATCCGCTGGCATCTGCACCAGTTGGCGCAACGCCGCGAAGACCGCCTCCTGTTCGACCTGCAAAACCAGCTGGCCGAGCAGCCCGGCATGCTCCCGTGCATTCGCAGGGAAAACAACGCCCTAAATGGTTCGCACAGCCTGCTGCGCCCCGGCGAAATGCTGATGCGGCGCTATTACGCCTCAGCCAAAGGCGTGACACAGCTGGTACAGATCTTGCTGCTCAACATTGCAGAGCAGCTGCGAGACAGCGGCCACACGCTGCGGAACGATCCTTCGATCATTGCCGGTTCCGGGGCCGGACTGCACCATGCAAGCAATCCCGTAGCCCATACTGCCAGCGCCCATACCGATTACCTGGCCGCCTTGCGCCCCCGCACCCTGCGGCCAATCAATCCGCGTTTTCTGGAAAACAATGGGCTCATCGAGGTGGCCACCGATACCTTGTACCTGGAGCAGCCCCGCGCCATTCTGGAAACGTTCCTGCTCTATCAGCAGACCGGGTTGCGTGGGCTGTCGGCGCGCACCCTGCGCGCGCTCTACAACGCACGCCCTGTCATGAGCCGGGCATTCCGGACAGATCCCGCCAACCGGCGGCAGTTCATGGAAATCCTGCGGGCAGAACACGGCGTCACGCACGCCTTGCGGCTGATGAACCAGACCTCGGTGCTGGGCTATTACCTCCCGCCCTTTCGCATGATCGTGGGCCAGATGCAACATGACTTGTTTCATGTCTACACGGTTGATCAGCACATCCTCATGGTGGCGCGCAACATCCGCCGCTTTTTTGATCCAGAACACGCCCATGAATACCCGCTGTGCTCACAACTTGCCGCAAACTGGAAGGACCCGTGGATTCTGGTGACGGCTGCCCTGTTCCACGACATTGCCAAAGGGCGCGGTGGCGACCATTCCCTGCTAGGCGAACAGGACGTGCGGCTCTTTGCCCGGCAGCACGGAATTGGCAAGGAAGACACCGAATTGCTGGCATTTCTGGTACGGGAACACCTGAGCCTGAGTCATTGCGCCCAAAAGGATGATTTCACCGACCCGGCCGTGATTGCGCCATTTGTCCGGCTGGTGGGCAATGAACGACGGCTCACGGCTCTGTACCTGTTGACCGTGGCCGACATTCGCGGAACCAGCCCCAGGATATGGAGCAACTGGAAGGCGCGGCTGCTGGAAGAACTCTACCGGACCACGCTCCATGCCCTGGGCGGGCGTCTGCCCAGCCAGGATGAATTGGTACAGGCCCGCAGCAGTGGCGCATTGATCGAACTGGCACGCAATGCCACGCCCCACGCGGGATGCATGCGCTTGTGGAAAACGCTGGATGCGAGCTATTTCCTGCGGCACGATGCCAGCACCATCGCCTGGCACACACAACATCTGGCACACCACGCGGGGCAGGGCTCAACCATTGTCAAGGCACGGATGGCGCCACACGGTGACGGATTGGAGGTACTGGTTTACACACGCGATCGCCCTGCCCTGTTTGCCCGCATCTGCGGATACTTTGCCAAGGCCGGCTTCAACATTCTCGATGCCCGCATCCACACCACCACAGACGGCCATGCGCTCGATACTTTCCTGGCCATCAGCCCACGGATGGCCGGGCAATATAGCGAAGCGATCACTCCGACCGAAACGGCATTGAAGCAGGTTCTGGATGCCGGTGGCCCCTTGCCAGAATTACGCCGTGGGCATTTATCTCGCCGCGCCAAGAGTTTTCCTCTGGAGCCGCATGTCCAGATCGATCCCGATGAAAAAAACGAGCGCTGGCGATTGATGATTCACGCCAGTGACCGGCCCGGTTTGCTTTACCGGATTGCGCGCACACTGGCTCACCACACCATCAGCGTGCAACTGGCCAAGATCTCCACCATGGACGAACGTGTGGAGGACAGCTTCATCATTGAGGGCGATGAATTGCACATTGCCCGCAAGCGTGCTGTTGTGGAACAAGATCTGTTCAATATCCTGACTGCCGAATGATGACCGTCCTTTCGGACGGCTACATTCGTTGTGTCCAGTTTTTTGCAACCACTGAAAATTCAAAAAATATCACCCGCGTTTTTTTCTGCCAACCGAAACGATAAGGAAACTGGACAACCGCTCAATCAGACGGGTCATGTGTTTGCGCGGCATCCTCAAGCAAACGGATCTGACGCTGGCGCGCCGCCGCGGCTGCATGGTACATGCGCTGGTAAGCAGGCGATCCGGGCAACTCGCCCTGGGGCGTGAAATGCAGCACCCAGGCAAACTCCGCGCCGAAAAGCACGATCTGCGACGAGTAATAGACCCATACCATGAATGCCACCAGGGAACCGGCAGCGCCATAAACGGATGTCGTGAAAGTGGCGCCAAGATACAGGCCGATCAGGCTCTTGCCGGCATTGAACAGCAAGGCCGACAAAACCGCTCCAGGCAGAACCATGCGCCAGGGAGGCCGCTGCGAGGGCAAGCCCAGCATGAGGATGGTGAATAAAAAAACCAGCAATACGAAGGAAAGAACGGGATTGAGCACCCGGGCCACATGCAGCATATCCGAGGTGTAATGCTGCACCCAGCGCTGCAAGGAAGCCAGGTAGGCGGAAACCAGCAACGAAATCACCATCAGGAAACCAACAGCAAACAAAATGCCGAAAGTGAGCATGCGCGTCAGCACCACATCGCGCATGGCCTTCAGAAACGACATCTTGCCGGGGCTTGCGGGGCGTGCCATCCAGATATGGTCAAATGCATCGCGCAATTCGACCAGAACGCCGGTGGCGCCAGCCAGCAGCAATCCCACAGCCATCAGTGAGGCGGCGGCACCCTCCGTCTTGCGCCGGGTTGCTGCAAGAAGGGCATCAACCAGAGCGCCGGCCCTTTCTCCGGCAAGACTGACGGCCTCATCAACCAGTTGGTGATGGGCCGCCCCCCGGCCGAAAAACAAGCCAATCACCCCCACCAAAATCACCAGCAGGGGAGCCAGACTCAAAACGGTGTAATAAGAAAGTGACGCTCCGTAACGAAAACAACGGTCATCAAGCCATTTGTTGGAACTTGCCCAAACCAGTCCCCGGAGATAACGCCAAACACGTACACAGGACAGAAACGACATGGCGGCTCAAATATCCTCTCTTGCCACATTGCGCTGCACATCAGGCGTCGTCGCCAGCAATTCATCCAGCGTGGTAGTGCCGTCAGCCACCCGCAGCGCCCCCGATTGGCGCAATGGACGCATGCCGTCACGCATGCCCTGACGACGCAATGCATCGATGTCGGGCTGCGGCGTCACCAGAGCCTTGAACGACTCTGTCACGGTCAGCAGCTCGTACACACCCGTGCGGCCGCGGTACCCTGTCATGCGGCACTCCAGGCAGCCGACAGCTCGAAACCCCCGGTACTCGCCAGTCAAATTCCACGGCTGGATGGCCTCGGTCAGAAGCCGCTTCTGCTCGCCCGCCTCATCAGGCACGCGGCAATGGGGGCACAAGGTGCGCAACAGGCGTTGCGCCAACACCCCCAGCAGCGTGGCATTGATGAGATAACTCGGAACGCCCAGTTCGATCAGGCGGGTAATGGCGCTGGGCGCATCGTTCGTATGCAGCGTGGAAAACACCAGATGTCCGGTCAACGCCGCCTGAATCGCCATATCGGCTGTTTCCAGATCACGAATCTCCCCCACCATGATGATGTCGGGATCCTGCCGCATCAACGTGCGCACGCCTTCGGCAAAACTGAAATCGAGCTGCGGCTGCACCTGTGTCTGGTTGAACGACGGCTCGATCATTTCGATCGGATCCTCGATCGTGGCCACATTCACCTCTTCGGTCGCCACCCGCTTGAGTGTGGAATACAGCGTCGTGGTCTTGCCGGAGCCGGTCGGACCGGTAACCAGCACAATGCCATGCGGGCGTTTCACGAGTTGCTCCCATCGCTGCTCGTCATGCGATGAAAAACCCAGCGCATCCCAGGTCTTGACCACCGCCTCGGGATCAAAAATGCGCATGACCAGCTTTTCGCCAAAAGCCGTGGGCATGCTGGAGAGTCGCATTTCCACTTCGCTGCCTTGCGAATTGCGTGTCTTGATGCGGCCATCCTGCGGACGGCGGCGCTCCACCACGTCCATCCGCGCCAGCAGCTTGATGCGTGCCGTCATGGCGGCCTGCACGCCGCTGGGAATCTGGTAAACCGTGTGCAGCACGCCATCAATACGGAAACGCACCACAGCCTGATCACGGCGGGGTTCCAGATGAATGTCACTGGCGCGCTGCTCAAAAGCATATTGCCACAACCAGTCCACCAGTTGCACCACCCCCTGGTCGTTGGCGTCAAGACTCCGGTTCCTGCCGAGATCAACGAGTTGCTCGAAACTGGTAATGTTGCTGTTTCCACCGCTTCTGGCCGCAGCCAGAACCGACTTGGAAAGGGCATAAAACTCAGCGGAATAGCGCGCAATGTCTTGTGGATTGCTCACCACCAATTGCACCCGGCGCCGTGTCTGACGCTCGACCTCTCCCACCCAGTCAGTCATAAAAGGCTCTGACGTGGCAACAACCATCTCCTGCGGCGTTACCTGAACAGGAAGCACCTTGTTGTGCTCTGCATAGGCGGCGCTCATGGCCTCGGCGACTTTGCCCACATCGGCCTTAAGTGGATCAATGCGCAGGTACGGCAATCCGGC
>JAGPIR010000097.1 GCA_018054915.1 Allobrachymonas sp. | reverse complement strand
GCCTTATTGTCAGGCTTCACGCCGTTTTATGCATTTTCATGAACCCCGTATTTACAATGGCTTGCATATTGCAAGAGCAGCGCATTCGCCAGTAGATTTTTTTGAAAAATCCCGTCATGCCGCTCAAAGCAGCCATCCTCCCTGAAAAATACCCGCGCCAATACGCCATTGGCCTGCCTGCCACTGTCTGCTGTCAGACTGATGATCATGAACACACACGGCCTGGTTCCACCAGAAACGCTTCTTGCCACGCGATACGACACCGTCATTGATGTGCGCAGCCCGGCAGAATTTGCCGAAGACCATATACCCGGAGCCATCAATTGCCCGGTATTGAGCGATGCCGAACGTGCCCAGGTGGGCACGCTCTACAAGCAGGTCTCGCCTTTCGAAGCCCGCAAACTTGGCGCTATCCTGGTCGCACGCAACATCGCACAACACATCGAGCAGCGATTTGCCGACCACCCCAAAAACTGGAAGCCGCTCGTTTACTGCTGGCGCGGCGGACAGCGCAGCGGCGCCATGCAAATCATCCTGCGCCAGATCGGCTGGGCGGCCGACCGGCTCAACGGCGGCTACAAGGCCTTTCGGCATCAGGTGATCGAGACAACAGCCAAACTGGCGCCGAGTCTGCATTGGCGGGTGCTGTGCGCGGCAACGGGCAGCGGTAAAACAGGCATTCTGCAAGCCATTGCCGCCCAAGGTGGCCAGGTGCTGGACCTGGAAACATTGGCTGCGCACAAGGGCTCGGTTCTGGGTCCGCTGCCGCAACAGAAACAACCCTCCCAAAAAGCCTTTGAAACAGCCATCTGGCATCAATTGACGCAACTTGACCCGCTCAAGCCGGTATTTGTCGAGGCTGAAAGCCGAAAAATTGGTCAATTGCAGGTGCCCGGACCACTGATCTGCGCCATGCGTGCAGGAAGTTGTATTGACCTGGAAGCGCCACGTGCAGTGCGCGCCTCTTTCCTGTTGCGTGATTACGCCTACCTGTTGCAGGATCCGAAAAAGCTGCTGGAAATGCTAGCGCGCCTCAAGGAGCGCCAGGGCGGCGAAACCATTGCCCACTGGCAGGCTCTGGTGCACCAGCAACAATGGCCTGACCTGGTGCAGGAACTGCTGGAAAAACACTACGATCCGCTTTACCATCAGTCACAGCACCTGAGCTATCAAGGCGTGCGTTTGCATGCGCCCTTGGCGGTGGATGATCTGTCTGCATCGGGTATGGAATCGCTTGCACGCCGCATCCTGCAACAGTACGCTTAGCATGCAAAAGTGTTCACTTCAGTTCAACATCAGTACCAAACAAAAATTTTTGTGTACATAATGTGCAATGAATCCCACAAAAAGGAAACCAGATGCGTATCCGGACTCTTCTGATGCTGGTATTTTGTGTACTGGTTGCCGCCTTCATCGCGCTGAACTGGAACGAACTCTCGCGGCCAACCCCATTGAACATGGGCTTTGTGCAAACCCAGGGTCCACTGGGTCTGGTCATGCTGGGTCTGATGCTTCTGACAATCCTGGTTTTTGGGACCTATGCCTTGGCAATCCAGACGGCCTCGCTGCTGGAGACGCGCAACCATGCCAAGGAAATAAAGACCCAGCGGGAATTGGCCGACAAGGCCGAAGCCAGCCGTTTCACCGAACTACGCACCCTGATCGAACGCTCCGCAAACGACTCTCGTATCCAAACCACCGAATCGCGGCAATTCATGACGGAACAGTTGCAGGTACTGCAAAAAGACATGCGTGCAGCCATCGAAAACAGTGGCAACACCCTGGCAGCCTACATGGGGGAACTGGAAGACCGCATGGAACGCAACAGCAGTACCGCCAACACCACAACGCCCCTCGGGAAAACACCTTCCGCAGGCTAACAAAGCCGCAGCAACAAAACAGCCGGCAGCACACTGCCGCGCACCCTGCAGGCCGATAGCACCTGCTGGCCGGGACGCAGCCCTATTTTGTCCCCAGCATGCCCAAGCGGAACCTGACCGTGGTCTGGTACAGCGTGCCCGCCGATGTGTGGCAACACACGCAGCTGGTGTACATCTGCTCGCCCGGCAATCCCACTGGCGCCGTCATTCGGGAGGAATGGCGAAAATCTGTTCGCCCTGTGCGACCAATACAGGTTTGTGATTGCCTCTGATGAATGCTACAGCGAGATTTATTTCCGCGATGAAGCGCCGCTGGGCGGACTGGAAGCAGCTGTCAAACTTGGTCGCAATAATTTCAGGAATCTGCTGATGTTCAGCATTGAGGACAGCTGCTGCATCGGCACACGCGGCGAAATCGTCGAAGACGTGATCATGGAAGAAAACTCCGTCATCAGCATGGGCGTGTACACCGGTCAAAGCACCAAGATTTACGACCGTGAAACCGGTGAAGTTATGTACAGCCGGGCACCTGCCGGATCGGTGACCGTCAGTGGCTATTTGCCCAGCCCGGATGGTAAATACGGCCTCAATTGCGCAGTCATCGTCAAGCGGGCCGATGCCAAAATCCGGGCCAATACCAGCCTGAATGATCTGTTGCGCAATTGACAGGGTAAAGCTCGGAAAGCAGACCGGCCCTAGAGAGAAAAATATCCATCAAAAACCATTGCAGCCACTATCCAAAAGGTTTTTTATTGCATAATTGCCCCCTCCGGGCTCTTAGCTCAGCTGGTAGAGCAGCGGACTCTTAATCCGTTGGTCGTAGGTTCGAATCCTACAGGGCCCACCAAACAAATGTTTGAATCAAGCACTTGGCGCACAGCGTCAGGTGCTTTTTTTTGCGCCCACCCAAAGCAACAAAGCCCTATTCTCCGCTAGAGCCTGTCAGCCAAGAAAATTGGCGCATCTCATTTCGATACACCTGCGACGGGAAAAAAGCCGCCAAAGCAGGTCAGTATGGTATCAAAACCCTATGGTTTCGAGGGTACGCGAACGCCAATCGAGCACAGCGGTTCGTATGGACATCTTGCTGACCAGGTCTGGAAACTCGGCACGAATCACGTCGGATGCGAAAGAGGACAAAAACCGGCTTTTGAGCTCGGCCCGGGCACGGTCCACGCCAATCTCATCGTAGGGCACAGAAGTGAGAAGCAGGAAACCATCGTCCGGGATGCGGCCAGCGGCCATATTGGCCTTGATGATGCCAGCCGCTGTACAGATGGGCTCGTCGAGCTTTGGACTGTAAGGACCAACAATCAGCGCGACATTGGGCGTGTGCAGAAAATCGAAGCCGCGCCCAAGGCAAATCATCCATTCACGGTGTTCAATGTCGAGTTCGCGCGCGTACCGCTGTGTCTGTGCACGCACCTCGGCAATATGCGCACAATTGCCCAATAGCAGGGGCAGCAGGTCAGCCCGCATCTGTGCGTGCATATCGGGCAACAGGGCCGCAAGCTGAAGCTCCAATGACGCCGCACTATCGACGCCGATACTTGCCATTTCCAGTTTTTCACCATTTGTGCCGTGAACGATAAGAGCGTCTTCGTCTGTTTCAAAACCGCAGACCAGCGGATAGATGGTGCCATGACCATCACCGAAGATGTGCTCCATCTGCGCACGGATCTCGTAGGCGTGTCGCATGGCTGCCGCAGTGTCGTAGTGAAAGCCGGCACAGCCACGCTTAGGGTCACCCTTTGAATAATGGTAGGTGATGATGAACAGGACACGCCGCCCAGCGCTCACCATGCGTTGCACGTCATGGGCAAGCACCTCGCCCAAATGCGGCCAACCGAGATCGAACATGCCCCCCAGATTGCGGAAAGGCATGAGGATGCCAGTCGGCGTGTTCGTCGCGACGGGGATGTTGATGCGGCCATCCATGCACTTCAAGACAGCGATAGCGGTCGGATGCTCCGCAAGATAGCGTTCACGTGCCAGCCAAGCTTCCGGACTGCGGAAATTCTCTCCGTGCCGTTTGGCCAGATCGAACAACCAGTTGATGCGTTCCTCAATCGGACGGTGATGAATGCTCATGATGCTGTATTCCCCTCCACTCTTTTTGCGCGTTGCTCCACGATTTTCTATGGTTCGCAGAATAGCACAGCGGCTGCTCCAGCTGCGCTCATCAGGGTGAAACACGATCTGACAATAATCAACATAAACAGAATAGCAAAGATAATAACAACAGTATATTAAATATATATTCCAATCACAGAAACCGTCCCGCTATCAATACCCCATCATCTGGATCAATTCAATTGATCGTCAAAAACATTCCTGTATCACAACATTCATTCTTTTATTTATTGGACACAAAGGAATTTATAAGAACAACCGTTCTCTTTCGAACAACAAATTCCCCAAACATTTTCAATTCAATTGCAACTTCATTTCTAGCTTTCTTGGCTTAAAGATCTCATCAGCCGCACCCTGCGACAGAATTCACCACAAGACACAATACGTCGCGATTGGGAATTTTTGACACCCCCAACAATCGCCTCCGAAAAAACTGCTCTGCCACACAAGTGCCGAAAGACGCTGCTGTGCGACAAACAACACCATTGCCGCCTCACTCATTTTTTGCATATTTGCGCCCAGTAGTCCCTGCACATGCATCACCGCCCATGATTGTGATCAGTCCCTGGTTTGCATGTCCCAGCCGATCACTCGGCACCCCCAGATAGCGACTTTGAACCAATGGAAAACCCTATGAATAAATCTTTTCATACAAGGGTTAACTCGGTTGTATCGGTCATTCAAGGCAAATATATTTGCGCCAACGGTGCAATTGCAAATTTTTAATGCATCGTGGTGATGTATCGGCACACTGTCGCCCAGACAGCGTTTTCCTACTCCATTGAAAGGTCAGTCATGAAGACTTATCGCAGGAAGTTCCTGGCAACAATCGTGGCCTCCACCGCCTTGCTCGGTGGTGCAGCATTTGCGCAGCCGCAAAAACCGCTGGTGGTGGCATGCGACACGGCGTTCGTACCCTTCGAGTTCAAGCAGGGTGACAAGTACGTTGGCTTTGACATCGATCTGTGGGACGCAATCGCTAAAGATATGGGAGTCAGCTACAAGCTGCAACCCATGGATTTCAACGGCATCCTGCCGGCGCTGCAAACCCAAAACGTGGATGTTGCACTGGCCGGAATCACGATCAAGGATGAACGCAAGAAGGTCATCGATTTTTCTGATGGCTATTACAACAGCGGCTTCATGCTGATGGTGGCGGCCAATAGTTCCATCAAAGGTGTGGAAGATCTCAAAGGCAAGACTCTGGCTATCAAAACGGGCACTTCAGCCGCCGACTATGCAAAGGCCAATTTCGCCGGCACCGAACTGCGCCAGTTCCCCAATATCGACAACGCCTACCTGGAGCTGATCACGAAGCGAGTCGACGCCGCCATGCACGACACGCCGAATGTGCTGTATTTCGCCGCAACCGCCGGTAAAGGCAAGGTCAAGGTGGTGGGCACGCAGATGATGGCGCATCAATACGGCATTGGCTTCCCCAAGGGCAGCCCGCTGGTGCCCAAGGTGAATGCAGCCCTGGCCAAGATGAAGAAGGACGGCCGC
>JAGPIR010000096.1 GCA_018054915.1 Allobrachymonas sp. | reverse complement strand
TCACCGAAGACGCCAACACCATGTTTGCCAAGGTGTTGTCCATTTCGGACGAGCTGATGTGGCGCTGGTACACGCTGCTCTCGTTCAGGAGCGAGGCCGGCATTGCTGCGCTCAAGGCCGAGGTGGCTGCAGGCCGCAACCCCAAGGACGCCAAGGTGGCGCTGGCCAAGGAAATCACCGCGCGCTTTCATAGCGCGGCGGCGGCCGATGCGGCCGAGGCCGACTTCATCAACCGTTCGCGCGGGGGCATTCCTGATGAAATTGAAGAGCGCAACCTGCCGCTAGGGGAAGGCGGCGCAGCGCAAGGCATTGGTGTGCTGCTCAAGGTGGCGGGCCTGACTGCCAGCACCGGCGAAGCCAACCGCCTGATCGACGGCGGCGGGGTGCGCGTGGACGGCGCTGTTGTGAGTGACAAGGGTCTCAAACTGGCCGCTGGCACCTACGTGCTGCAAGTAGGCAAACGCAAATTCATGCGGGTGACGCTGGGGTGAGTGGCCCCCGGTGACGCGTAAAAAACCGGTAGCAAGAAAAAACTAGGCGACGCCTGCTGCCGGTTGGATGCCGGCGGCCTCAATAACTGTGCTCAGGTCCCGGAAAATCCCCGGATTTGACCTGTTGCACGTAATCGGCCACGGCATGCTGCACGCTGCCGGCGTGCGTCATGAAGTTTTTGACGAAGCGCGGTTTCACGCTGGCGTCGATGCCGAGCATGTCATGAAGCACCAGCACCTGGCCGTCTGCACCCCGTCCGGCGCCGATACCGATGACGGGAATGGTCAGCGTCTGCGCGATGCGTTCGGCCAGCGCCGCGGGCACCATTTCCAGCACCAGTATCTGCGCGCCGGCCTGGGCAAGAGCCTGCGCGTCGTGTAGCAGCTGTCCGGCCTGGCTGTCGGTTTTGCCCTGCAAGCGGTAGCCGCCCACGGTGTGCACCGATTGCGGCAGCAGCCCGATGTGGGCGCACACCGGAATGCCGCGCATTTGCAAAAAAGCCACCGTTTCGGCCATGAGCGCGCCACCTTCGAGTTTGACCATTTCCGCGCCAGCCTGCATCAGCGCCACAGCGCTGGCATAAGCCTGTTCGCGGTTTTGCTGGTAGCTGCCGAAAGGCAGGTCGGCCAGTACCAACGCACGCTTGGCGCCCCGAGCCACGCAACGGGTGTGATAGATCATGTCGTGCAACGTCACAGGCACAGTCGAGGTGTGGCCCTGCAGCACCATGCCCAGTGAGTCTCCGACCAGCAGCACGTCGACGCCAGCGGCGTCTAGCAAGGAGGCGAAGCTGGCGTCGTAGCAGGTCAGCATGGCGATTTTTTCGCCAGCCTGCTTCATTTTTTCCAGAGTGATACGGGTGATTTTCATGCATGCCCCAAGGCGGTTTTTTACAAAAGGCCCGGTTGGCAACCGGCGGAATCTGGCTGTACGCAAAGGCTGGGCGGGGCCATGTTTCATGGCCTCGCAGTGGCGGCCTCTGCGAGGTGGTTTCAGGGAAGAGACGCAAGGCAAGGGCGGATTGTAGGACGGCCAGCCGCCGGTAAGACGTGGGGCATGTGCGGAGAAACCTCAGTTGCGTGCGGCCGCGTTCCTGCCGGGGCCCACATGCGCGACAATGCGCCCCATGTTTTTGATTGCTTGAGGAGATACGCTGTCATGCAGATGCTTGCGACACCCGGCCAGCTTCGCGAATGGCGCCGCAGCGCCGACTTTACCGCTTTTGTGCCGACCATGGGCAATTTGCACGACGGGCATATCGCACTGTGTCACGAGGCGCGTCGCCTGGTGCAACTGGCAGGCGGCAGCGTCGTCTGTTCCATTTTTGTCAACCCCCTGCAGTTCGGACCGAACGAGGACCTTGCCACGTACCCGCGTACCTTTGAGGAAGACTGCAAAAAACTTCAGCAGGCGGGTGTGGACGCCGTGTTCCACCCCGATGTGGCGGCGCTGTACCCGTACGGGGAGCAGACCTGTTTCGTGGAGCCGCCCGATGCCTTGCAGAACGGGCATTGCGGGGCTTTCCGGCCGGGGCATTTCCGTGGCGTTGCTACCGTGGTGAACAAGCTGTTTCACCTGGTGCAGCCCGATGTGGCTGTGTTTGGACGGAAGGATTACCAGCAGCTCAAGGTCATCGAGACCATGGTGCGAGAACTGGATATGCCGGTGCAGCTGGTGGGGGTGCCGACTCAGCGCGCTGCAGATGGCCTGGCGCTTTCTTCACGCAATGGGTATTTGGACCCGGCTGAACGCGAGGAAGCGCCAGAGCTGTACCACATGTTGCAGGAAATGGCCGTAGCCATCCATGCCGGCGCGCGCAACTATGCCGAAATGCAGCAGCATGCCGTAGATCGGCTGACTGCGCGAGGATGGCAGCCGGATTACATCCACATTGTGGATCAGCAGCGGCTGTTGCCGGCTGCACCGGCTGAGCAGGCTCTGGTGATTCTGGCAGCCGCTCGCTTGGGCAGGACGCGACTGATCGACAACATCGAAATCACCCTCTGCCTTCCCATGAAGTGAAGCACCGAGTATGTGCAGGTGCTTCAGACGCCGCCTGCTGAAGACAGGCAGGCGTGCCGGTATCAGCCTTGGTGTGGGCGCTTGCCGGGGTTCTTCTTGCTGCGGATGTGCGAGCCGCGCTCGAGGCTGCGTTTCTGTCCGCCAGCGGCCTTGATGCGGGGGGCGCCCGGCAGGGGTTTGGTGGCCTTGCGGTCGGCTTCGGTAACGATTTTGTTGCCCATGGTCATTCCTGAAAGGGTTGGGGGTAGGATGGAAAACTTTCAATGATACCTGATGCGCCGGAGCCCCGGCGCGCAGGTGCTAGCGCCAGCAGTCCTGGCGAATATTTTGGGAAAAAGCGCCCAACGGCGGGTGTCACGGCAGCAACGGTGCGCCGGTTTGCGACTGGGCGTGGGCAAAAGTGACATCGGGGGCCAGTTCCACCACTTTCAGTCCTTGCGGCGTCACGTCGAATACGCCCAGGTCGGTGATGATGCGGTTGACCACGCCCACGCCGGTGAGCGGCAAGGTGCATTGCGGCAGGATTTTCAGGTCGGTGGTGCCGTCCTTCTTTTTGGCGACGTGTTCCATCAATACGATCACGCGCGGCACACCCGCCACCAGATCCATGGCGCCGCCCATGCCTTTGACCATCTTGCCGGGAATCATCCAGTTGGCCAGGTCGCCCTTGTCGGTGACCTGCATCGCGCCGAGAATGGACAGATTGATCTTGCCCCCGCGGATCATGGCAAAGCTCTGGTCGCTGCCGAAGATGCTGCTGCCCTTGATGGTGGTGACGGTCTGCTTGCCCGCGTTGATGAGGTCGGCATCGACCTCGTCGTCGTACGGAAACGGGCCTACGCCCAGCATGCCGTTTTCGCTTTGCAGCCAGACCTCGATGCCCGGCGGCACGTGGTTGGCCACCAGCGTGGGGATGCCGATGCCGAGATTGACGTAAAAGCCGTCCTGCAGTTCCTGCGCTGCGCGCGCGGCCATTTGTTCCTGGTTCCATGCCATGGCGTGTACTCCTTGGGGATTGTTGGGTCAGTCGCGCGGACGGGTGGTGCGGCGCTCGATGCGTTTTTCGGGATGGGGGTTGTGCACGATGCGGTGCACGTAAATGCCCGGCAGGTGCACATCGTCGGGCGCGATTTCGCCCACTTCCACAATCCGTTCCACTTCCACAATGCAAACCTTGCCCGCTGTGGCCGCCGCCGGGTTGAAGTTGCGCGCGGTGAGGTTGAAGCGCAGGTTGCCGCTCTTGTCGGCCACGGCAGCCTTGACCAGTGACACGTCCGGGAACAGGGCGTGTTCCATGACATACGTGTGGCCGTTGAATACGCGTGTTTCCTTGCCCTCGGCTACCAGCGTGCCCACGCCGGTGCGGGTGAAGAAAGCCGGGATGCCGGCGCCGCCGGCGCGCAGCTTTTCGGCCAACGTGCCCTGGGGCGTGAATTCCAGTTCCAGTTCTCCGGCCAGGTACTGGCGTTCAAACTCCTTGTTTTCGCCGACATAGGAAGAAATCATCTTCCGGATCTGGCGCGAATCAAGCAGCTTGCCCAGTCCAAACCCGTCCACGCCCGCGTTGTTGGACGCGACCGTCAGGTTCTTCACGCCCGAGGCGTACAGCGCATCAATCAATGCCTCGGGGATGCCGCACAGGCCAAAGCCTCCTACGGCGATCAACTGGCCATCGCGCACCACGCCTTGCAGGGCAGTTGCGGCATCGGGATAAATCTTGTTCATGCTGGGTACCGTATTCAAGAAAAAGAATTAAAAATCCGGGTGCGAAAACTGTACCGCGAATAGGGGCGCCATTGCGGGAATTCCTTGTCCGGGAAAACCAGCGATTTTCTGGCGCAGCAAAACCCCAGAAAGATATTCTTTGCGGGATTGCGATGCGCGACATGGGCCGCAGCAGGAACAGGCCCGGCCATGTCATCGGCATCTATGCAGACGGACGGCTGTCCGGCATGTGTATGCGGATAAACGGCCGCACGGGCCCTCAAGCCAGCCCCAGCATCAATTGCAGGTTCTGCACGGCTGCGCCGCTGGCGCCCTTTACCAGGTTGTCGAGCCGTGCGGTGCATACGGCATGGGGCAGGCTGTCGTTGCCATGGACGCGGACTTCCAGCAGGTTGGTGTCTTTCAGCGCCACCGCGTCGAGCTTGCCATCGGCCGGGGCGTCTTTCACCTGTACCCAGGTCGTGCCGCGATAGTGGTTTTCGTAGGCTGTTTGCAAATCCCGCAGGTGCGGGCGGCCAGGCAGGGCATCCAGGTGCAGGGGCAGTTGCACGATCATGCCCTGTGCGAAATTGCCCACGCTGGGCACGAACAGCGGACGGCGCTTGAGCCCCGTGTGCGCCATGATCTCGGGAATGTGCTTGTGGCCCAGACCGAGTGCATACAGTTCAAAAGGGGGAGCTGCATTCTTCTCATAAGACTCGATCATCTGCCTGCCGCCCCCAGAATAACCACTCACTGCGGGCAGAGTGACCGGATGATCCGCCGGCAAAATGCCCGCGTCGATCAGGGGCCGGATCAACGCAATGGCGCCCGTGGCGTAGCAGCCCGGGTTGGCCACGCGTTGCGCCTGGCGGATGGCGGATTCCTGTCCCGCACACAGTTCCGGAAATCCAAAAACCCAGCCAGCCGCCACGCGGTGCGCTGTGGAGGCGTCGATGATGCGCGGCTGCTGGTCAGCAGGCATGGTCTCAATCAGGGCGACCGATTCGCGTGCAGCGTCATCGTGCAAGCAGAGAATCACCACATCGGCCTGCGCCATCAGCAGCTGCTTGGCGGCGGGGTCCTTGCGTAGGTCCGGATCGATGCTGAGCAGATCAATGCCTTCCATGCCCTGCAGGCGTTCGCGGATCTGCAGGCCGGTGGTCCCGGCTTCTCCGTCGATAAAAATGCGGTAAGTCTGTTTCATGGGCCTTTGGTTGGAGAAGTGAGGTGGCGGACAATGCCGGGCATATCTGGCAGTATGCCCTTGTTTTGTACAGGGCGCGGCAGTGGCACGTAGCGGTCCGGTGCTGTTGGTTCTGTGTGCATTTCAGCATGTTAAAG
>JAGPIR010000095.1 GCA_018054915.1 Allobrachymonas sp. | reverse complement strand
TCGGCATACCCGTTGGCCTGTTCACCGGCATTTTTGCGCTGGCGCGAACCGTGGGCTGGATCGCCCAGCTCAACGAAATGCTGGCCGACCCCGAATACAAGATCGGCCGCCCGCGCCAGCTGTATGCTGGCAGCGTGCGCCGCGACGTGCCGCAGAATTTCAAGGCGTAAGCGCGGTTCCGTGTCCGTCACCCTGGCAAAACCCGGGCAAGCGGGCCGGCCCAAGACGTCGCAAAGCGGCGGCGCGGCTAGGGTTGAAAGAAGGTCCTGATGCCTGAAGAAATGGGCGGCAGAAAACCGTTTCTCTGCGGTTTGGCGCCGCCGGGGCTTGATCTGCTGATCGGTTGCCGAAAAGCCGCCTCAGCGGGCACGGCATTATTGCGGACTTGCTGTCTTTATTTTCAACAAAGGGCACAATCGGGAAAATACAACTGCGGTATTTCTGTCTCGTGAATGCCGATGTGTCCATGAATTCGAGGAAACGCGCAATGGCTCGCACACTCTACGACAAACTCTGGGACGAACACGTCATCCATACCGAAGAAGACGGTACGGCCATCCTCTACATTGACCGCCACCTGGTGCACGAAGTCACCAGCCCCCAGGCATTCGAGGGGTTGCGCGGAGCTGGCCGCAAGCTGTGGCGCGTGAATTCGGTGGTGGCCACCACCGACCACAACACTCCAACCGATGGCTGGGAATTGGGCTATGACGGCATTGCCGACGCCACCAGCAAGGAGCAGATCATCACGCTGGATGCCAACATCAAGGAATTTGGCGCCGCGGCCTACTTTCCGTTCATGGACAAACGCCAGGGGATCGTGCACGTGATCGGCCCGGAAAACGGCGCTACCCTGCCCGGCATGACCGTGGTCTGCGGCGACAGCCACACCAGCACCCACGGCGCGTTTGGCGCGCTGGCACACGGTATTGGCACCAGCGAGGTTGAACACGTCATGGCCACGCAAACGCTGCTGGCCAAGAAGGCCCGCAACATGCTGGTCAAGGTTGAAGGGACCCTGCACAAAGGGGTGACGGCCAAGGATGTGGTGCTGGCCATCATCGGCAGAATCGGCACGGCGGGCGGAACGGGCTACACCATCGAATTTGGCGGCAGCGCCATCCGCGCGCTCAGCATGGAGGGCCGCATGACCGTCTGCAACATGGCCATCGAGGCCGGCGCCCGCGCCGGCCTGGTAGCCGTCGACGACAAGACCATCGAATACGTAAAAGGCCGGCTCTTTGCGCCCGGTACCGATCCGCTTACCGGCGCGTTCGCTGGAGGCCCCGAATGGGATCAGGCTGTGGCCCACTGGCGCACGCTGCATTCCGACGAGGGCGCGCATTTCGATGCCGTGGTGGAGTTGAATGCTGCCGAAATCCAGCCGCAGGTGACCTGGGGCACCAGCCCCGAAATGGTGCTGCCCGTGACCGCCGCCGTGCCCGATCCCGACAAGGAAAAGGACGCCGCCCGCCGCGCCGCCATGGAACGCGCGCTCACCTACATGGGGCTGGAGCCGGGAAAGCCCATCAGCGACATCCCCATCGACAAGGTGTTCATTGGCAGCTGCACCAACAGCCGCATCGAAGACATGCGCGAAGCCGCTGCCATGCTCAGGAAACTCGGGCGCACGGTTGCCCCCGGCGTGAAACTGGCGATGGTGGTGCCAGGCTCCGGCCAGGTCAAGGCCCAGGCCGAGCGCGAGGGACTGGACAAAATCTTTATCGCCGCCGGGTTCCAGTGGCGCCAGCCAGGGTGCAGCATGTGTCTGGCCATGAATGCCGACCGGCTTGATCCGGGTGAACGCTGCGCATCGACCTCCAACCGCAATTTCGAAGGCCGCCAGGGCGCTGGCGGCCGCACCCATCTCGTCAGCCCGTCCATGGCCGCGGCTGCCGCGGTGCACGGGCATTTTGTCGATGTTCGTGCGTTTGCATGATGGGCCCCCGCAAGGGCCTTGTACAGGTATTTCTCCGGATTGGAAAGGAATCACATCATGAAAAAACTCGTTGCCCTGGTGGCCGTTGCCGCCACCGTGCTGTCTCTTGCCGCCTGCAATACCGTGCAGGGCATGGGCAAGGACGTCAAGGCCACCGGCCAGGCCATTGAAAAAGCCGCCCAGTAATCGTTAACGCTTCCTGCCGCCGGGGCGGCCGGGGGCGCGTTCATCCTTCGCACCGTCACCATGCAAACATTCACCGTTCACCAGGGCCTGGTTGCGCCGCTCAATCGCGAAAACGTTGATACCGACGCCATCATTCCCAAGCAGTTTCTCAAGTCGATCCGGCGCACAGGCTTTGGCCCCAACCTGTTCGACGAATGGCGCTATCTGGACAAGGGCGAACCCGGTGTGCCTGAGGGTGCACGCAAGCCCAATCCCGACTTCGTGCTGAACCAGCCGCGCTACCAGGGTGCAAGCATCCTGCTGGCGCGCAAGAATTTTGGCTGTGGCTCGAGCCGAGAACACGCACCCTGGGCGCTGGAGCAATACGGCTTTCGCGCCATTCTTGCCCCCAGTTTTGCCGACATCTTCTTCAACAACTGCTTCAAGAATGGCCTGCTGCCCATTGTGCTGCCCGAGGCCGTGATCAGCCGCCTGTTTGACGAAGTGGCCGCTTTTCCCGGCTACCGGCTCACCATTGATCTGCCCCGGCAAGTCGTGGTGCAGCCGCAGGGCGAGGAAATTCCGTTCGAGGTTCAACCGTTCCGCAAGGAATGCCTGCTCAACGGTTGGGACGACATCGGTCTGACCTTGCGTCAGAAGGACAAGATCGCGGCCTTTGAGGCGCAGCGGCTTGCAACCAAGCCCTGGCTGGCGCATTCCGTCTGAGG
Source organism: Allobrachymonas sp. (assembly GCA_018054915.1). Taxonomy (GTDB): domain Bacteria; phylum Pseudomonadota; class Gammaproteobacteria; order Burkholderiales; family Burkholderiaceae_C; genus Brachymonas. The sequence goes on along the minus strand of JAGPIR010000095.1, from coordinate 2,815 downwards.
GGTGTTCAGGGCGGCAGACCTGGCGCCCTGCGGCCACATTTTTTCATCTTTGCATTGACGGAACGGATTCCTTATGAAAATCGCCATCCTTCCCGGTGACGGCATCGGCGCCGAAATCATGGCCGAAGCGGTCAAAGTGCTGCGTGCGCTGGGGCTGCCTTTTGAAATGGAAACGGCCGACGTGGGCGGCACTGCCTACGAAAAACACGGCCACCCGCTGCCGCCCGCCACGCTGGCGCTCGCCAAAGAAGCCGACGCGGTGCTGTTTGGCGCCGTGGGCGACTGGAAGTACGATGTACTGGAGCGCCACCTGCGCCCCGAGCAGGCGATTCTGGGTTTGCGCAAGGCGCTGGGCCTGTACGCCAATTTCCGTCCGGCCATCTGCTACAAGGAACTGGTGGGGGCTTCCAGTCTCAAACCCGAGTTGATTGCCGGACTGGACATCCTGATCATCCGTGAGCTCACCGGCGATGTGTATTTTGGCCAGCCGCGCGGCCGCCGCAGCGCGCCCGATGGACTTTTTCCCGGTGCTGAAGAAGGTTTCGACACCATGCGCTACAGCCGCCCCGAGGTGGAGCGCATCGCGCACACCGCGTTCCAGGCGGCGCAAAAGCGCAGCAAGCGCCTGACCAGCGTCGACAAGAACAACGTGCTCGAAACCTCGCAACTCTGGAAAGAGGTGGTGACCGACGTGGCGCAGCACTACCCTGATGTGCAGCTCGACCACATGCTGGTGGACAACGCCGCCATGCAGCTGGTGAAGGCACCCAAGCGCTTCGACGTGATCGTTACCGGCAACCTGTTTGGCGACATCTTGAGCGACGAAGCCTCGATGCTCACCGGCTCCATCGGCATGCTGCCCTCGGCTTCCCTCAACGACAGGAACCAAGGCCTGTACGAGCCCAGCCACGGCAGTGCTCCCGACATTGCGGGCAAGGGCATTGCCAACCCGCTGGCCACCATTTTGAGCGCAGCCATGATGCTGCGTTTCAGCCTCGGCCAGCCCGAAGCCGCCAGCCGCATCGAAGCCGCAGTACAAGCGGTGCTGGAGCAGGGCTTGCGCACAGCCGACATCTGGAGCGAAGGCACGCAAAAAGTCGGCACCGCACAGATGGGCGACGCAGTGGTCGCGGCGCTGGCGGGCTGATTGCCCGAACGCACGCGGCCAAGGCGCGAGCCCTCACCGATTGCGAAAAAACCGGAACCTGGCGATGCCTGCGGCTACCTCCGTCATCACCCTGGCCGGTGGCTGCTTCTGGTGCACCGAGGCCGTCTTTCTCGAGGTGCGCGGAGTGCTCGCCGTGGAAAGCGGCTATGCCAACGGCCACACCGCCACGGTGGATTACGAACGCCTCTGCCGTGGCGATACCGGCTATGCCGAGGTGGTGCGGGTGTCGTTCGACCCGCGGGTGATCGCGCTGGAGCAGATCCTGGAGATCTTCTTTGCCGTGCACGACCCCACGAGCCTGAATCGCCAGGGCGCGGACCGCGGCACGCAATACCGCAGCGGCATCTACTGCGAAGACGAGATGCAGTTGCAGCGGGTACAGCGCTGGATCGAAACGGTGCGCTCCTTGTATGCTCCTTGCCCTATCGTTACCGAGGTGGCGTTGCTACAACGCTACCACCGCGCCGAGGACTACCACCAGCGCTTCTTTGAGAAAAACCCCGCGCAAGGCTATTGCCTGGCCGTGGCCGCGCCCAAGGTCGAAAAATTCAGGAAGGTGTTTGCGCAGTGGCGCAAATAGCCGATAAGGGGGCGTTATGGCGCCAGCCGCTCGCGCAGCCAGTTTGCGCCATCGAGCCGGTAGCGCAAGCGGTCGTGCAGGCGGCTTTTGCGGCCCTGCCAGAATTCCCACTGGTCGGGCGACAGGCGGTAGCCGCCCCAGTGCGGCGGGCGTGGCGGGTGCAGCAGGTATTTGGCACCGTATTTGGCGGCATTCATGACCAGCACGCTGCGGCTGTCGATGACCTGGCTTTGCGGCGAGGCCCAGGCACCGATGCGGGAATCCAGCGGGCGGCTGGCAAAGTAGGCGTCGCTTTCCTCGGTGTCCACCTGCTGCACGCGGCCTTCGATGCGGACCACGCGCTCCAGCTCCGGCCAGAAGAATTGCAGGGCGGCAAACGGATTGCCGGCCAGTTGCCGGCCTTTGCGGCTGTGGTAGTTGCTGTACCAGACAATGCCGCGCGCATCAAAACCCTTGAGCAGCACCACGCGCGAGCTGGGCCGCAGATCGCTGCCCACGGTGCAAACCGTCATGGCGTTGGGTTCATTTACTTCGGCCTTGAGGGATTCGTCGAACCATTGCTCAAACTGCTGCAGGGGATCGTCGTGCGAAGACGATTCGTCAAGTTCGGCACGTTCGTAGCTGCGGCGCAGCGCGGCAAGGTCAGAAGGCGAAAGGGGCATGGTCTTGAATCAGAAGAAAACACAAAGGGGGGTCGGCGCGGGCGCTGCGTTGCGTGGGTGGCGCGTGATGGTCAAGTATAGGACGTGCAGGTGTGGCCGATTCAACGGAGACAGAGTTGCCTGCCGGGTTAATCGGGCTGCGCTACACTTGAAAACATACCGGTGCTCCGGTTTGATCAGCGAATGAAAGGAATTCCTATGTCCAGCAAAAAGTCCTCTTCCGCTCTTTCGGTCAACATCGGCATTGACGCCAAGGACCGCAAGAAAATCGCCGATGGTCTGTCTGCATTGCTGGCCGACAGCTACACCCTGTACCTGATGACCCACAATTTCCACTGGAACGTGACGGGCCCGCATTTCAACAGCCTGCACGCCATGTTCATGCAACAGTACACCGAGCAGTGG
>JAGPIR010000094.1 GCA_018054915.1 Allobrachymonas sp. | reverse complement strand
CTGTGCGTGGCGCGCCCCGCCAACACGGAAGAGGTGGCACAGGTGGTAAAGGCCTGCGCCGAAGCGGGCGTTGCCGTGGTGCCGCAGGGAGGCAACACGGGCCTGGTAGGCGGCGCCACGCCCCTTGCCGCCCCGCCCAGCGTGATTCTGAGCCTGCGGCGCATGAACCGGGTGCGTCGCGTCGATGGCGCCAGCCAGACCCTGACCGCCGAAGCAGGCTGCACGCTGCAGCAGGTGCAACAGGCCGCGGCCGATGCCGGGTGGCTGTACCCGCTGCGCATGGGCAGCGAAGGCAGCTGCACGGTGGGCGGCAACCTGGCCACCAACGCAGGCGGCACCCAGGTGCTGCGCTACGGCAATGCGCGCGAGCTGTGCCTGGGTCTGGAAGCCGTGACCCCGCAAGGCGCCATCTGGCACGGCTTGCATGGCCTGCGCAAAAACAACACCGGCTACGACCTGCGCCACCTGCTCATCGGCAGCGAAGGCACGCTGGGCGTCATCACCGCCGCCACCCTGAAACTGTTCCCGCTGCCCCGCACGCAGGTCACCGCCTGGGCGGCGCTGCCATCGGTGCAGGCGGCCGTGGATCTGCTGGCGCTGGCGCGCAACCGGCTCGACGCGGGCCTGACCGGTTTCGAACTGATGAATGCCACGGCCGTGCAGCTGGTGCAGCGCCATTTCCCGCAACTGCGCACACCATTCGCCAGCACCGCACCGTGGTGCACACTGCTCGAACATTCGGTGTACGACGCAACCGAACCGGCGCAACAGCCCCTGCAAGACCTGCTGGAGTCCGCCCTGCAACAAGGGTTGATCAGCAACGCCGTGGTGGCCGAAACTGTTGCGCAAACGCATGGCCTGTGGCAGGTGCGCGAAAGCATTCCGCTGGCGCAGGCTGAGGCAGGGCTGAACGTCAAGCACGACATCGCCGTGCCGATTTCGGCCATGTCGGCCTTTGTCGCCGACACCGGCGCCACCCTTGCGGCGGCTTTTCCCGGCGTGAGCATGATCACTTTCGGCCATCTGGGCGACAGCAATCTGCACTACAACGTGCAGGCGCCTGAAGGCGTCGACCCGGCTGCCTTCCTGCAACAGCATGAGGCGGCCATCAATACGCTGGTGTTGGATGCGGTGCACCGCTTTGGCGGCAGCATCAGCGCCGAACACGGCATCGGCCAGCTCAAACGCAATATCCTGCCCCGGTATCAAAGTCCGGTAGCGCTGGGCATGATGCGCGCCATCAAGCAGGCGCTCGATCCGCAAAACATCATGAATCCGGGCAAGGTGCTGCCGGATCAAGCCTAGGAAAGGCACCCGCTGCTATAATCGGCCACATCATGATTGCTGTCTCCAACCAGTACGAAACGCTGTTGCACCATGTGCGCGATCACGGCGTGGAAAAAACCGACCGCACCGGCACCGGCACGAAAAGCGTGTTTGGCTACCAGATGCGCTTTGACCTGGACCAGGGCTTTCCGCTGGTCACTACCAAGAAAGTGCACCTCAAATCCATCATCTACGAACTGCTGTGGTTTTTGCGCGGCGACAGCAACGCCCGCTGGCTGCAGGAGCGTGGCGTGACGATCTGGAACGAATGGGCCGATCCGCAAACCGGCGACCTGGGCCCGGTGTACGGTGCGCAGTGGCGCAGCTGGCCCACGCCCGATGGCGGACACATCGACCAGATTACCGAGGTGCTGCAACAAATCCGAAACAACCCGGATTCGCGCCGGATGATCGTGAGCAGCTGGAACGTGGCCGAACTGCCGAAGATGGCGCTGATGCCCTGCCACGCCTTCTTCCAGTTTTACGTGGCGCAAGGGCGGCTGAGCTGCCAGCTGTACCAACGCAGCGCCGACCTGTTTCTGGGGGTTCCGTTCAACATCGCCAGCTATGCGCTGCTCACGCACATGGTGGCGCAGCAATGCGATCTGGCGGTGGGCGATTTCATCTGGACGGGCGGCGACTGCCACATCTACAGCAACCACCGCGAGCAGGTGGATGTGCAGTTGGCGCGCGAGCCGCGCCTCTACCCCCAACTGACGATCAAACGCAAACCGGCTGACCTGTTCAGCTACGCCTTCGAGGATTTTGAGGTGACCGGCTACGACCCGCACCCGGCCATCCGGGCGCCGGTGGCGGTTTAGCCCTGCCCCCGCCACCGGACATGATTTTCTGCGCCCGCGCACCCAAAAAACGGTAAACCGGCCTTGCCTGTGCAATGACCCATCCGCCTGCTCCACCTGCCACCGCTGATTTTTCGGCAGAAAAAAACACCCTGCAATTGCAGGGCGACTGGACTTTGGCGCACTATGCCCGGCTCGAGCCCCTGGTGCTGCAGATTGCCCCCCGGCTGGAAGCAGGCACCGCAATAGAGGCCGCCGCCCTGGGTGCCGTGGACACGGCTGGCGCCCGGCTGCTGGTGCAATTGCTGGGCGAAGCCCGCCTGAAAGCATGGGCCGGTAGCGCCCCTGCCCTGTCTGCCGGGCACCGCGCCCTGATCCTGGCGGTGGCGCAGGCAGGCGCACAACCGCCCGAGCCGCCGCGCCCGCGCAGGCCCCTTCACGACCAACTCGAGGCCCTGGGGGCTCTCACGCAGCAGGGCTGGGAGTTTCTTGTAGGCTTGTTTGGCTTTGCCGGCCTGGTGCTTGAGGGCATGGCGCGTGTGGCGCTGCGCCCCATGCGCTGGCGCTTCACATCATGGGTGGCCAATCTCGACCAGACCACTTTTCGCGCCGTGCCGATTGTGGCGCTGCTGAACTTCATGGTGGGCGCAGTCGTGGCCTTTCTGGGCGCCAACCTGCTCAAGACTTTTGGCGCAAGCATTTTCACCGTGAATCTGGTGGCCCTTTCCTTCTTGCGCGAGTTTGGCGTGCTGCTGGCGGCCATTCTGGTGGCGGGCCGCACGGCCAGTGCCTTTGCGGCACAGATCGGCTCCATGCGCGCCAACGAAGAAATCGACGCGATCCGCGTGCAGGGCCTCGACCCGGTTGAAATGCTCGTGATCCCGCGCGTGCTGGCGCTGCTGGTGGGCATGCCCATCCTGACGGTCATCGCCATGCTGTGCGGCATTTTCGGTGGCATGGTGGTGTGTGCCGCGACACTGGATATTTCCATGCGGCAGTTTCTGTCCATCGTTCAGGAAAATGTGCCGGTGCTGCATTTTTATCTGGGACTGGGCAAGGCGCCCATCATGGCCTTTCTGATCGCGCTGATCGGCTGCGCCGAAGGCTTCAAGGTGGAAGGCAGCGCCCAATCGGTAGGCGAGCACACCACATCGGCCGTGGTGCAGTCGATTTTCACGGTCATCCTCATCGATGCCCTGGCTGCCCTGTTCTTCATGCAAATGGACTGGTAAGAAAACACGCCCATGACCGCCCCTCGCAACATCATCGAAATCCGCGGCCTATGCACCCGCTTCGGCAGCCATGTGGTGCACGACGGATTGGACATGGATGTGCGCCAGGGCGAAATCCTGAGCGTGGTGGGCGGTTCGGGCAGCGGCAAATCGGTGCTGTTGCGCACGATCACGGGCCTCAACCGTGCCGCAGCCGGCAGTGTGCGCGTTTTCGGTAAGGATCTGTTTGCCTTGCCCGATGCCGAGCGCCGCAGCGAAGAACGGCGCTTTGGCGTGCTGTTCCAGCGCGGCGCCCTGTTCTCATCGCTGACGGTCACCGAAAACGTGGCCTTGCCCCTGATGGAACATGCGGGGCTGGCGCGCGCACAGGCCGAACGCGTTGCCGCCACCAAAATCGCACTGGCTGGCCTGCCCGCCAAGGCCGGCGCCGACTATCCGGCAGACCTCTCAGGGGGCATGATCAAGCGCGCAGCGCTGGCCCGGGCCCTGGCGCTGGACCCCGACATGCTGTTTCTGGACGAGCCCACCGCCGGCCTGGACCCGATTGGCGCGGCAGCGTTTGACCAGCTCATCCTGACCTTGCGGGCCGCGCTGGGATTCACCGTCTTTCTGATCACGCACGATCTCGATACCATCTACACCATCAGCGACCGGGTGGCGGTGCTGGCGCACAAGCACGTGGTCATCAACGACACCCTGCAACAAGTCGAACAGTTTGACGACCCCTGGGTGCAGGCATACTTTCACGGCCCGCGCGGTCGCGCAGCATCCCGTGCCGCAGCACATCCGCCGCCTTTTTCGGAGAACCCCTGATGGAAACCCGAGCCCGCCATGTTCTGATCGGTCTGTTTACCCTGGCAGCTGCCGTGCTGGCCGTACTGTTTGCGCTGTGGCTGGGCAAATCCCAGAGCGAGCGCGACTTTCACACCTACGACATCGCCTTTGCCGAAGCCGTTTCGGGCCTCTCACGCGGCAGCACGGTTGAATACAACGGTATCCGTGTAGGCGAAGTGACCGACCTGCGGCTGGACCCCAAGAACCCAAAGAATGTCTACGCCCGTGTGCGCATCGAAAGCGGCGCACCGGTGCGCACAGACACCCAGGCCACGCTCATGCCGGTGGGCATTACCGGCACCTCGCAGATCCGGCTCAGCAGCGGCAGCGATCCGGCCGGCCGGCCCCTGCTCAGTTCTACCGATTCGATTCCCGTCATCCATGCCACGCCGTCGCCCATGGGCAAGCTGCTAGCCAGCGGTGAGGATGTGCTCTACAACTTCAACCAGATCCTGATCAGTGCCCGCACCGCGTTTTCGGACGAAAACATCCAGCGCATGAACAAGACACTCGAACACATCGAGCAAACCACGGGGGCACTGGCTGGCCAGCGCGGCGCCCTGACCCGCTCGATCACCGATTTCAACCAGGCTACGCTGCAAGCCAAAACGGCATTTTCTGAAATGCACAAGTTGATGCGTGCGGGTAACCAGATCGCTTCGGGTGACCTGAAACAGGCACTGGCAAGCACCAGCCACGCCATGACCTCGTTCGAAAAAAGCATGGGAACGCTCGAAACCGTGGTGCAGGACAACCACGGCTCGCTCAGCAGCGGCGCGCAAGGCTTATCCCAGATTAGCCCGACGCTGACCGAATTGCGCGGCACACTCAATACTCTGCAAGGGGTCATGCGCCAGTTTGACAACGATCCTGCGGGATACCTGCTCAACCGCGAACCCATGAAAGAATTTGCACCATGACACGCGCACCATCCGTTTCGCTCCCGCTGCATCGGTGCTGCCGCCTGGCCATGGCACTAAGCGCCGCTGTGCTGCTTTCGGCCTGCTCGATTCTGCCCAGCCAGACGCCAATGGACACCTATGTGCTGCCCGCCCCGGTGACACAGCAGACGCCCGCCAGTGCCGGCGCAAACACCGGGCTTGCCCTGCGCATAACCCGCCCGCTGGTTGACGGGGCAATCGCCGGACGGCGCATCGTCGTCATGCCACAGGCCGGGCGCATCAGTGTGTACCAAGGCGCGATCTGGAGCGAACCGCCCGCGCAATTGCTGCGCAACCGGCTGATCGATGCTTTCCAGGCTGATGGCCGCCTGTCCTCCATCAGCACCGATGAAGGCGTGATGCCCCACGCCGACTATCTGCTGGTCACCCAGTTGCGCGCTTTTCACAGCGCATACGAAAACGGTCACCCCCACGCCGTGATCCGGCTCGACGCCCAGATCATCCGCGCCAGCAACAACCGCATCGTGGCCAGTCACAGCTTTCAGACACAACAGTCCGCTTCCGGCAAG
>JAGPIR010000093.1 GCA_018054915.1 Allobrachymonas sp. | reverse complement strand
GTGGTAACCAGACCGGCTTCATTGAGCAGGCGCGCAAAAGCGTCCACCGCTTCCGGTTGGGAACGGTGCAAACCTGAATCCGGAAAGGGGTTGAACGGAATCAGATTGAACTTGCACCAGGCGCCTGGGCCGCTGTTGCGTACCAGTGCAATCAATTCACGCGCATGTTGCGGCTGGTCGTTGATGCCGTCAAGCATGACGTATTCGAATGTGATGAAGTCGCGTGGGGCATATTGCAAATACCGCTGACAGGCCTGCATGAGTTCGGCCAGTGGATATTTCTTGTTGAGCGGCACCAGCGAATCACGCAAGGCATCGTTGCTGGCATGCAGCGAGACAGCCAGAGCTACGGGGCAATCCTGTGCCAGGCGGTCGATGCGTGGTACCACACCCGAGGTGGAAACTGTGACACGCCGACGCGACAGGCCATAGGCATGGTCGTCGAGCATGGTCTTGAGGGCGGGTAGAACGGCTGCATAGTTTTGTAGCGGCTCGCCCATGCCCATCAACACCACGTTGCTGATCACGCGGTCGGGGCGGTGGAGGTGCTTGCGCAAGAAGTGTTCGGCGTACCAGAGCTGGGCGATGATTTCGCCCGTGGTGAGGTTGCGGCTGAAGCCCTGGTGGCCGGTTGAGCAGAAACGGCAGCCAACGGCGCAACCTGCCTGCGACGAGATGCATAGAGTTGCGCGGTCTGTTTCGGGGATGAATACGGTTTCGATGGCATTGCCGTCACCCACGTCGAACAGCCATTTGATGGTTCCATCGGCCGATTCGTGCTGAGACAGCACGGGCGGGGATGCGATGGTTGCCTGTTGTTCCAGCTTGTCGCGCAGCGACTGCGCCAGATCACTCATGGCGGAAAAATTGCTTTGGCCCTTCTGGTGTATCCAGCGGAACAGCTGGGTGGCACGAAAACGTTTCTCACCCAGCTGTGCGCACCACTGCACCAGACCTTCCAGATCAAAATCGAGCAGATTGGTGCGCGGTGCGTTCATGGCCGGGTGCAAGGCAGCATCTTAGCGGGAATGAATATTCATGCCGGGAAAGAAGAAGGCGACTTCTACGGCGGCTGTTTCAGGCGCATCAGAGCCATGCACGGCGTTGGCATCGATGCTGTCGGCGAAGTCTGCGCGGATGGTGCCTTTGTCGGCCTTTTTCGGGTCGGTGGCGCCCATCAGTTCGCGGTTTTTGGCAATGGCGCCTTCCCCTTCAAGTGCCTGGATCATGACAGGACCGGAAATCATGAAATCAACCAGATCCTTGAAGAAGGGGCGCTCTTTATGAACTGCATAGAACTGCTCGGCTTCGCGGCGAGAGAGGTGCGCCATTCTCGCGGCAACGATCTTCAAACCTGCGGCTTCAAAGCGGGCATAAATCTGACCAATGACGTTTTTGGCCACAGCGTCGGGTTTGATGATGGAAAGGGTGCGTTCGATAGTCATGAAAAATCCTGAATGAAAAAATTAGTTAACTTGATGAAATTTCACGCATTTTCTGCTTGAACACGGAATGCGTCAAGCGTTTTGCGCAAACGTTTAATTTTAATCAAAAAATCAGAAAATGAACGGCATGCGGTGATTCGCCCGCCTGCTTGTTCAAGAACGGTTGCCCGAATTTGAACCGGACTTGTCACCAGCCAATCGCCAAGACGAGCGAGGGAGTCCTGCAGTCTTTTCGCTTTCTAGTTTTTCGGCCATGCATGAAAGAAAAAACATGCCATGGCGCGATGATTTCATTAACCGTTCAGCCGTGTTTGCGTGGGCGTGCGGGGGGTGCAGTCGGGCGGCCGGCGCCTTGTCTGTTGCGGGATGTGCTGCGTGATGGCCTGGCCGTCTGATCGGCAGGGTCAGACTGGCTCCGCGTAGGGCCAGGCGGCATGTTGTGCCGCGTGCCACTGTATGCAGGGGCTGCAGGGGTGCTGCGTTTGCGGGCGCTGCTGCTCCGGTCGGGATTGCGGCGGCGAGCCTGCCGCTGCTGTTCGGTGGTTTTTTCGCGGCTGGCCGGTTGCATACCCGTCAAGTCCTGCAGGGCTTGAATATCGCGCTGGCCCAGCTCCGTCCATTTGCCGCGCCGCAGCCCGCGTGGCAGGTGCATGCGGCCGTACCGGATACGGATCAGGCGGCTGACCGCATGCCCGAGGGTTTCGAACATGCGGCGAACTTCACGGTTGCGGCCCTCGCCGATGGTGACGCGATACCAGCAGTTTGCACCTTCACCACCGCCTTCTTCAATGCTGTCGAACTGGGCCGGCCCGTCTTCGAGCTCCACACCGGCCAGCAGTCTCTGTTTTTCTTCTTCGGTCAACGCGCCCAGTACGCGCGCGGCATATTCGCGTTGCAGGCCAAAGCGTGGGTGCATGAGCCGATTGGCCAGTTCGCCGGAACTGGTAATGAGCAACAGGCCCTCGGTATTGATATCCAAGCGTCCGACTGCTTGCCATTTGCCCTGCGGCAGGCGCGGCAAGGTCCGGAATACGGTAGGCCGGTTTTGTGGGTCGTCGTGCGTGACGACTTCGCCAGCGGGTTTGTGATAAACCAGCACGCGGGGCGTGGCGGCATCAACGCGAAGGCGCACCGGCCTGCCGTCGATGCGGATGGTGTCACCGTGGCTGATGCGCTGACCCACATGTGCGGGCGAGTGATTGACCGTAATGCGCCCGTCGGCAATGAGGCGCTCCATCTCCAGGCGCGATCCCAGGCCAGCTTGGGCCAGCACCTTGTGCAGTTTGGGGGCATCGGTTTGCGGCGACAAGACGCGTTTGGCTGGTGCATTTTGGGGAAAAGGAGCCTCCGTGCCGGCCTCAAAGGGGCTGGACTGCATGGTGACAAGAGGATCTTCTGTGCCGCGACTTGTGTGTTGCAGGAGGGGGCGCTGTTTTCTGGCTGCGGAAACTCTTGGCGCCACCTCTAACGCACGGCGAGACGCTGGAGCGGCACGATTGCCTGCTGTGGCTTGCGGGGTGTTTTTTTTCTGGCGCTGACGTGTTGTTTCGGCCGATCCTCTGGGGGGCCTTGGAGTGTTTTTTGTCATAGGGAAGTGTTTGGAAAAATCAGGTGCCCTGATCGCCGATTGACGGCAGGTTATTGGTATGACAAGCATCCTCGTGCATTGCGGATGGGGTTTCCGGTTCCTGTCCGGTTTTCTGTGGGTATCCGGCGTCTGTTTGGGAGGGTGGGGTATCGAGCGTGCTGGTATCCATTGGCAATTCAGATTGCCGGGGATCGTGCGGTTGTGATGCAGATTCTGCCGCAAGGTCTTCAGCCAATTTTTCCAGCAGGCTGGCGGCCTCACCGGCCGGCATTTGCGGCAATTGGTCGAGCGATGCCAGCCCCATGTCGTCCAGAAACTGTCTGGTGGTGGCCAGCAATTCGGGACGGCCAACGGTTGGACGGTGCCCCACGGTTTCGATCCATCCCCGGTCTTCGAGTTGCTTGATCAGGGTGGAGTTGGTCGTCACGCCGCGGATGTCCTCGATGTCGGCGCGCGTGACCGGCTGGCGGTAAGCGACGATGGCCAGGGTCTCAAGGGTCGCACGGCTGTATTTGGGCGGTTTTTCGGGATAGAGCCGGTCCAGATGGCTGTGCATTTCAGGCTTACTCTGGAATCGCCAACCGCTGGCCACCGATACCAGTTCAACGCCTTTGTACTCCCATTCCTGGCGAATATCGTGCAACAGTTGCTGGATGGCCTCGGCTTCCAGCGTGTCTTGTAGCAGGGTGCGCAATTCACGCATTGACAAGGGTTGCGGCGCACAGAGAATGGCTGCTTCAAGAATGCGTTTGGCGTGTGTGGAATCCATTGGAGGCTGCCTCAATGCGCAGAAGGCCGTTGTGGTGCGGATGGTGTCATGGCAGGCGACTGGACCAAGCTGGCATCATGAAAAGGCTTCTGCCCGAGCCATCGACAGGCCCATAACAGACAAGGCAGTCTGCAGGTCAGACGGCGGGGGTGCCTCAAATTGTAGCGTCTGTCCCGTGATGGGGTGTTGCAATCGCAGGCGAAAGGCGTGCAGCGCCTGGCGTTGCAGCCCAAAGGCTGGAGCGCCGCCATATAGGCTATCAGATAAGAGGGGATGGCCCAGATGCTGCATGTGCACCCGGATCTGATGTGTCCGGCCTGTGTGCAGTTTGCAATGCATCCAGCATGCAGGCGTGACTTGTGCTTGGCTGTTGTCAATCAGCGTGAAGTCGGTTCTGGCTTCTTTTCCCGGATGGCGGTCCAGATTGACAACAGCCATGCGCAGACGGTTGTGCACGTCGCGGCCAACCGGTTTATCAACGCTGACGGTCTGCCTGGAGCCCATTTTCCAGTGACCGTGTGCCAATGCCCAGTATTCACGCTGTACAGTGCGTTCGGCAATTTGACGGGTGAGCGCATCGAATGCCGCCCGGGTGCGCGCCACCACCATGAGTCCACTGGTATCTTTGTCCAGCCGGTGCACGATACCTGCTCGTGGAAGTTGGGCGGATTCCGGGTAGCGGTACAGCAGGGCGTTGAGCAACGTCCCTCCCCAATTGCCCGGGGCGGGGTGCACCACCAGTCCGGATGGCTTGTTGAGTACAAGCAGGTGCGGATCTTCGTGCACGACATCGATGGCAATGTCCTGTGGCACGAAAGCGGTGGATTGGGCAGTGTCGCGCAGTGCCAAAACCAGCCGGTCGCCGGTTTGCAGGCGCGCAGCTGCCTTGGTGCATATTTGTCCATTTCGGGTGAGGCATCCCTCAGCAATGAGTTGCTGCAAGTGGCTGCGTGAAAATTCCTGTATGTATTGCGCCAGGAACCGGTCCAGCCGCAGGCCATGATCGGCGTTGTCCGCCACCAGTTCACGCAGCTCTTCGCTGCGGCCCTCTTCAGCCTCGTCATTGCAACCGACGACGGCAGCAGCCAACTCATCGGGACTGGGAAAGCCTGTCAAACCGATCAGTTTAGAGAAATGATGGTCTTTAGGCGCATTTGTCTTTGGGGGCTTGGACACTATAATCAATTAGTTTTTTGGAAAATACGGAACGATTCATGCATACATCCAATGGGGCGCGCCCATTATCTGGCCTTTCATGCGTCATTCTGGCCGGGATGCTGGCAGTAGCGTTGACCGGATGTACGGCTACGCGCACGACGCAGGAAAAAACCGCAGGCTGGAGCAATAACCGGATCTACAGCGAAGCGCGCGATGAGCGCAGTTCTGGCGGCTACGATCGCGCAGTCGAACTCTATAATGTCCTGGAAGGCCGTGCGGCAGGCACGACTCTGGCGCAACAGGCACAATTGGAAAAAGCCTATACCCAATACCAGAATGCCGAGTACGAAGAGGCTGTTGCCACGCTTGACCGCTTCATCCGGCTCAACCCGGCAAGCCCGGGGCTGGATTATGCGTACTACCTCAAGGGCGTGGTCAACTTTGGCGGTGCGGCAAGCTGGTTTTCGTTTCTGAGCAATCAGGACATGGCAGAACGGGACCAGCGCAGCGCTAAGACTTCTTTTGACGCCTTCAAGGAAGTTGTCACGCGTTTTCCGCAGTCACGGTATGCGTCGGATGCCAAGCGCCGCATGATCTACATCGCCAATGCGATGTCGGAGTCGGAATTGGCCATCGCGACCCACTATTACAAGCAGGGCGCCTACGTGGCCGCCATCAACCGGGCACAGGCCACGGTCAGTAATTATGACGGCACACCGTCGCAGGAGAAGGCACTGGCCATTC
>JAGPIR010000092.1 GCA_018054915.1 Allobrachymonas sp. | reverse complement strand
ACGTGGGACCCGTCAAGATTGCGCAGCGCATGTCCAGACAGGATATGTGGGACAACTTCCGCAATGTGGGGTTGGGGCAAAAGCCCGATTTGCCGTTTCCGGGCATCGCCGGTGGTCGCCTGCGTCCCTGGAAATCGTGGCGTCCGATCGAACACGCCACCATGTCGTATGGGTACGGCCTGTCGGCCAGCCTGTTCCAGATCACCCGCGCCTATTCGGTATTTGCCCGTGATGGCATGCTGATGCCAGTTTCTTTGGTACGCGAGGGCGCTGCCGACACCAGCGGAAAGTTCCACCCCACAGACTCCTCGACGGGCGTGCGCGTATACCGCCCAGATGTCGCCAAGGATGTGATGCACATGCTGCATCTGGTGACCTCGCCTGGAGGTACCGCCCAGCAGGCGCAAACCAGCGGCTACTCTGTGGGCGGCAAGACTGGAACGGCTCGCAAGCAGGTAGGGAAGAATTATTCGGAAAACCACTACCGCGCATCGTTCGTGGGTGTGGCGCCGATTGAAACGCCCCGGGTGGTCGTAGGCGTCATGATCGACGAGCCCCAGGGCAGCATCTATGGCGGGGCGGTGGCCGCCCCCGTATTCAGCGAAGTAGTGCAGCAGACGCTGCGGCTGCTGGGGGTTGCACCGGATATGTCGGTGCAGCCGGGAGTCGTGATCGATGCCGCACAGGAGTCGCTATGAACGCAGCCATTGCCACTCCCCTACAGATCCTGCATACCCCAAAAGAGGCTGCAGACTGGCTGCGCGCGCACGCCGGCAGCCTGCAGACTGACAGCCGTTTGCTGCAACCCGGCCAGGCTTTTATCGCCTGGCCGGGCGCTGCACACGATGCCAGAAAACACGTTCTGGGTGCCTTGCAGCACAGCGCTGCGGCCTGCCTGGCCGAAGCACAGGACGCCGAAGCGTTTGATTTCTTGCAACCTGGCGTCCTGTCGACAGACCAAGCTGGCCGAGTGGCGTTGTACCAGGGTCTGCGCAATGACACGGGCGCCATCGCAGCGGCGTTCTACGGCCAGCCTTCGCAGGCGCTGGACGTGATAGCCATCACCGGCACCAATGGCAAAACCAGCACGGCCTGGTGGCTGACGCAGGCGCTGGCCAAAACACTCCCGGCAGGCGCCGGCATGGTGGGCACCCTGGGCGTCGGCCGTTGCATCAATGGCCGGCTCGATGCGCAGGCAACCGGACTCACGACGCCCGATCCTGTGGTGTTGCAGCACCATTTGCGGCAATGGGCCGATCAAGGCATCAGCGCTTGCGTGATGGAGGCCTCGTCCATTGGCATAGAAGAACACCGTCTGGACAGCACGCGGATACATACGGCCGTTTTCACCAACTTCACGCAGGACCATCTGGATTACCATGATTCCATGCAAGCCTACTGGCTGGCCAAGCGCAAGCTGTTTGCCTGGCCGGGCCTGCAGGCCGCCGTCATCAACATCGACGACCCGCAGGGCGGCAATCTTGCTGCCGAATTGGAGCATGAGCCGTTTCATCTGGACATCTGGACCTTTTCCTGTGCTGACGTTCCATACTCAAAAGCACGCCTAGTGGCGCGGAATATTCGCAATGGCGATGCGGGGCTGGAGTTCACGGTGCAGGAAAAGGAGGGCGAATGCGCGCTCCTGAAAACCGACCTGATCGGACAATACAACGTGGCCAATCTCCTGGGCGTGCTGGCCTGCCTGCGGGTGCGCGGCCTGCCCTTGCAGCAGGCGGCACAGATCTGCGCCCATTTGCAGCCCGCACCAGGCCGGATGCAATGCCTCCGGCAGACCGGACAACCGCTGGTGGCGGTGGACTACGCCCACACCCCTGACGCGCTTGAAAAGGCTCTGCTCGCCTTGCGCCCGTTGGCCCAGGCCCGTGGCGGACGCCTATGGTGCGTATTTGGCTGCGGCGGTGATCGCGACCCTGCCAAGCGGCCTTTGATGGGTGCCGTGGCGGCGCGTCTGGCCGATGTGCCGTGCATCACCAGCGACAACCCGCGCAGTGAGGCTCCTGCCGCCATCATGACGCAGATCCGCGCCGGCATGCCTGCGGACTTGCCGTCACTGCACGAATGCGAAGACCGTGCGGCCGCCATCGCCGCCGCCGTGGCGCATGCCGCCGGCAACGACGTGATTCTGGTGGCCGGCAAGGGACATGAGGACTATCAGGAAATACAAGGCGTCAGGCGGCCGTTTTCCGACATGGAACAGGCGCAAACGGCCCTGTCCCTGCGCGCCGCAAAGGAGAAGGCATGAGCACGCCAATGACCCCCTCGCATGCGCCCCTCCCCATGCCGGGACTAGCCGGCTTGGTGGCGCAGCTGCCCGGCGCCAGGGTGGTGGGCACCCTGCCCGAAAACATTCTGCGCGTGCACACCGATACGCGCAGCCTGCAGGCCGGCGACCTGTTCGTGGCCCTGCGCGGCGACCGTTTCGACGCCCATGATTTCCTGCCGAACGCCAAGGCACAGGGGGCCGTTGCGGCCCTGGCCGAGCACGGTTTGCAACAGGCTGGACTGCCGGGTGTGGATGTGCCCGACGCCCAATCGGCCTTGGGGCAGTTGGCGCAGCAATGGCGCAGCCAGTTCACCTTGCCGCTGATTGCTGTGACCGGCAGCAATGGCAAAACCACCGTGACGCAGATGATTGCGTCCATTCTGCGCGCAGCCGCCGGGGCTGCAGCAGAAGACGAGGTGCTGGCCACCCGTGGCAACCTCAACAACGACATCGGGGTGCCCCTGACGCTGCTGCGTCTGCGCCATACGCACCGGCTGGGTGTGGTTGAACTGGGCATGAACCATCCGGGCGAAATCGCATGGCTGGCGACGCTGGCGCAACCAGCCGTGGCATTGGTGAACAACGCCCAGCGCGAACACCAGGAGTTCATGCACAGCGTGGAAGCTGTCGCCCGTGAAAACGGCGCAGTGATTGCCGCCCTGCCAGCCAATGGCGTAGCCGTCTTTCCGGCAGATGACACCTATTCGCCGCTCTGGCGGGAGCTGGCTGGCACGCGTCCTTGCCTGTGCTTTGCATGCGAACCACGGCCAGACGCGCCGGTGCATGCCCAAACCATGCAATGGCGCAGTGACCACTGGCATGTTCAGGCTCATGCTCCGGCTGGCGCTTTTGCATTCGATCTGTACACAGCGGGACGCCACAACGTAAAAAATGCCCTGGCCGCCGCCGCATGCGCTTCAGCCGCTGGCATCGGCCTTGCGGACATCGAAGCCGGCCTTTCTTCCTTCACGCCTGTTCAGGGCCGTTCGCGCACCATTGGCGCTGTCTGGCAAGGCAGGCCCATCACCCTGGTCGACGACAGCTACAACGCCAATCCTGACTCGGTGCGCGCCGCCATCGACCTGCTGCGCGAATTGCCCGCTCCCCACGTACTGGTGCTGGGCGACATGGGAGAAGTCGGCGAGCAGGGAGCCTCTTTTCACGAAGAGGTGGGGCAATACGCCGCCGCGCAGGGCATTGAACACCTGCTGACGCTGGGCGCGCTGGCGCGGCACAGCGCCGCCCGGCATTCTGCGGCGCAGCATGCGGGAGACAGGGCGCAGGATTGGCCGCAGGCGTGGGACATGCTGCAAGGCTTATTGCCCCACGCGGGCAGTGTGTTGGTGAAAGGATCCCGCTTCATGGGTATGGAACGCATCGTGCAGGCCATGCTGCACGCCGCCGATGGCACACAAGAAAGGATGGCGCCATGTTGCTGATCCTGTCGCAATGGCTGATGCAAGCGCATCCGCATTTGGGCTTCCTGCGCGTATTCCAGTACCTCACGTTCCGTTCGGTCATGGCCGCGATGACGGCCATGGTGATTGGCCTGTTTGCCGGTCCCTGGGTGATTCATTACCTGCGCGAACTCAAGATCGGCCAGCCAGTGCGCGGCTACGCCATGGAAACCCATTTGAGCAAAACTGGCACGCCCACCATGGGCGGTGTGCTCATTTTGCTGTCAATCGCCCTCTCCACCCTCCTGTGGTTTGAACTCAGCAACCGTTTTGTCTGGCTCGTGCTCATCGTCACCTTCGGTTTTGGCGCCATTGGCTGGGCCGACGACTGGCGCAAAGTGGTCCGCAAAGACCCTGAAGGCATGCCCTCCCGCGAAAAATTCATGTGGCAAACGCTGATTGGTTTGGGGGTTTCGCTGTTCCTGGTGTTCAGCATTTCCGAAAACAGCAACTACCGCGTGCTACAACTCATTTTCGAGTGGGTACGTTCGGGGTTCCGCATCGACCTGCCCGCTCAGGCCGGCCTGATGGTTCCCTTCTTCAAGCAAATCAGCTATCCGCTGGGCGTTTGGGGGTTCGTATTCCTGACTTATCTGGTCATCGTGGGCAGCAGCAATGCCGTCAACCTGACCGATGGCCTGGACGGCCTGGCCATCATGCCCGTGGTGATGGTGGGCGCGGCCTTGGGGCTGTTCGCCTACGTCACCGGCAACCGGGTGTATTCCGGCTACCTGCTCCTGCCCTACATCGCTGGAGCCGGTGAACTGATGGTGTTCTGCGCCGCCATGCTGGGAGCCGGGCTGGCGTTTCTCTGGTACAACGCGCACCCAGCCGAAGTCTTCATGGGCGATGTGGGCGCGCTGGCACTGGGCGGAGCCCTTGGCACGATTGCCGTCATCGTCCGCCAGGAAATCGTACTGGCCATCATGGGCGGTATCTTTGTAGTTGAAGCCCTTTCGGTGATGCTGCAGGTTTCGTACTTCCGCTACACCAAGAAACGCTACGGCACGGGCCGGCGCCTGTTCAAGATGGCGCCGCTGCACCACCATTTCGAGAAAAACGGCTGGCGGGAAACCCAGGTCGTGATCCGCTTCTGGATCATCACCATGCTGCTGTGCCTGGCCGGTCTGGCAACGCTGAAGCTGAGGTGAGCCAGATGCGCAGCCTGCACGAGCAACACATTCTGATTCTGGGCCTGGGCAGCTCGGGCTTGGCTATGGCACGGTGGTGCGCCCGTTGCGGCGCGCACATCACTGTGGCCGACACCCGCGCCGCGCCGCCGCAACTGGCAGCGCTGCAACACGCAGTTCCTTCCGCCCGTTTCATCAGCGGTGCTTTTTCTGCCGAATTGCTGCAAGACGGCGTTGACGCCGTATTCATCAGCCCCGGCCTCAGACCTGTCGATACACGGCCCATTTTGGAAGCTGCGCGCAGCCGCCACTTGCGTACCGGCGGAGAGTTGGACCTGTTCGTGCATGCCCTTGAAGGTTTGCGACAAGAACACAACTACACGCCCCACATTCTGGCCATTACCGGAACGAATGGCAAAACCACGGTCACCTCGCTAACCGGCCAGTTGCTGCAGCGGGCCGGCCAGACGGTGGCCGTAGCGGGCAACATCGGGCCCACGCTGCTTGACACGCTGGGCGAACGGCTCGATACCAACGCCTTGCCGCAAACCTGGGTGCTGGAGCTCTCCAGCTTCCAGCTGCATGGCTGCACGGTGTTGGAGCCGACGGCGGCGACTGTGCTCAACATCACACAAGATCATCTCGACTGGCACGACAGCATGGACGACTATGCCCATGCCAAGGCCCACGTGTTTGGCAATAAGGGGGTGGCCATTCTCAATCGTGACGATCCGGCCGTGATGGCCCTTTTGCCGCAAACAGAGGCTGCTGCTGTGCCCGCAGCAGGGAAAAAGACCGCCCAATCAGCAAAGGTTTTTGCAAGACGCCGCATAAGTTTTGGCTGCGGTATTCCGCAACGCGCGGGGGACTTCGGACTGGAA
>JAGPIR010000091.1 GCA_018054915.1 Allobrachymonas sp. | reverse complement strand
GGCCGGGCGCCCATGCGCCCGGCCTTTTTCAGCCTTTTCGCACGCAAAAGCGGCGCCGGGATCCGTGCACAGATACCAATTGCGACCAATATGCAGGGACAAGACATTTGCAAACAACTGCAAATGCCGGCCGCTTTTACAATGCACCCATGCTTGAACAACGCACCCTCAAGACCCTGACTCGCGCCGTAGGCGTGGGTCTGCACAGCGGCCAGCGCGTCGAACTCACCCTGCGCCCGGCGGTGATCAATACTGGCATCGTCTTTCGCCGGGTGGATTTGCCCAACCCCGTGGACATTCCGGTTTCAGCGCAAGCTGTGACCGATACCCGCATGGCCTCCACCATCTCGAAAGACGGCGCCAAGGTCCACACCATCGAACACCTCATGTCAGCCTGCGCCGGGTTGGGGCTGGACAATCTCTACATCGACATCACGGCTGAAGAAGTGCCCATTCTCGACGGCTCCGCGGCATCGTTCGTCTACCTGCTGCAAAGCGCGGGCATTGTGAAACAACGCGCGTCCAAAGAATTTGTTCGGGTCCTGCGCCCTGTGGAGGTCCGTGAAGGCGAAGGCGCCAAGGGCAAATGGGCACGACTAGAGCCGTACCACGGCTTTCGCCTGCAATTTGAAATCGACTTCGCCCACCCCGCGGTGGATTCCACCGGCCAGCGCGTAGCGTTCGATATGTCCAGCGGCAGTTACGTCCGCGATATTGCGCGAGCCCGCACCTTCGGCTTCACCCGCGATGTGGAGATGATGCGCGCCAGCGGCCTGGCACTGGGCGGCAGCCTCGACAACGCCATCGTCATGGACGACTACCGCGTACTCAACAGCGACGGCCTGCGCTACGATGACGAATTCGTCAAGCACAAGATTCTCGATGCCATGGGAGACCTGTATATCCTGGGCCGTCCCCTGTTGGCCAGCTACAGCGCCTACCGGGGTGGACACGCACTCAACAACCAGTTGCTGCGTGCGCTACTGGCCCAGCCTGACGCATACGAGAAAGTGTGCTTTGACAAGGAATCCGCCGCGCCAGCAGGATTTCGCAAACTGGCATTGCAGTGGTAGACACGGTAGCTGGCGCACCGTGCATGCCCTCTCTTCGTTCACGCACATCATGCGAAAAGGCCCTGCCTGATACCAAGAGTTTTGGCGCCTAAACTTTGCCTGCGATGGACGCCGCCACGATCCGCTTGAATGGCGTGAAGCGTTGCCCCACGTGCAGCGCAGCCATTCGCAGAAATTGCGCAGGCAGACTCTCTGTTGTATAGAGCTTGGCAATAGCCATAGTGACCAGATACAAGGGCCTGGTTGCCAGCCGGTGCCGCCTTTCATAAGTGTGCAACAGTGCCGCAGATGCAATATCCTGTCCACTGGCCTGTGCGCGCAACACCAGCTGGCTAAGCGTTTCCACGCTGCGCAAGCCAAAATTGAACCCATGTGCCGTCACGGGGTGCATGCCCACAGCGGCATCGCCCACGCAGGCAAAATGGGGCGCCACCAGGCGGTGCGGATAAACGCCCACCAGAGGGTAGGTGTGACGTGTGCTGATCAGCGCCATGGTGCCGAGCCTGCCTCCAAAACGCCGCGTGATTTCCACGCCAAATTCGCCATCCGGCATAGCCATGAGCTGCTCGATCGCATGCCCCGGCAGGGTAAGCACTACCGAGGAACGCGGCATGCCTGTGGCCGGATCGTCGTTCATCGGCAACAGCGCCAGGGTCTGGCCATAATCGAACCATTCCCACGCCATGTGTTCGTGCGGCACGGCATGCGTCACCATGAATACCATCATGGTTCGCCCAAAATCATGCATATCCGCAGCAATCCCCATCGCGCGGCGGATGGTGGAAAAACGGCTGTCGGCTGCCACCAGCAAACGGCAGCGCAGGCGTGCGCCATCGTCCAGTTCCAGCTGCGCGCCTTGGTCATCGCTGTGGGTCTGGATAACCTTCTTGCCGCTCATCAGCGTAATGTCGCGGTGCTGGGCCACGCTATCCTGCACACAGTCATAAGCTGCCTGGCGGATCAGGTGATTGGATGAAAACCAGCCCAACTCGCTGGTCTTGCTGTGCTCGCGCCCGATCACCATGGAAAATGTCGACGGGCCGTTGAGTACCTGCGCATCCTTCAACGGCGCCAGCGCAACAGGATCCAGCACCTTGATGCGTTCCCACACCCCCAATTGCCGCATGAACCGGGCCGAATGCTGTGTCAGGGCGATTTCCCGCCCGTCGAAGGCCGGTTTTTCAAGAGCTTCCTGCTTTTGCTGCTCCACCACGGCAATGCGCAAGCCGTGGCCAGAAAGCATCCGCGCCAGACACAGGCCTGCTGGTCCCGCGCCCGCTATCACTATGTCATAGTCCATAGCTATGCAGTGTAGCAAGGCCGTGCGCTGAATGCAGGCCGTACAGAAACTCAGGTTTTACCGCGTCCCACGGCCCGTTTGCCCAAAAAAATGAGAACTACGCCCGCGAGCACCACACCCGTGGCCGTCCACTCCCAAGGGGTGACGCGTTCTGCACCGATGGCCACCCCCAGCAGCAACGCAATAACGGGATTGACAAAGGCATAACTCGTGGCCACCGCCGCGCTGGCATGCGCCAGCAAATACATATAGGCGCAAAAAGCCACAATGGACCCGAACACCACCAGATACAGCCACGCCAGGGTCGGAACTGGCATCAATGGCCATGCGGGGGGCTGTTCCCGGGTCGCCACCGCCAGCGCCATCAGCAGCACGCCGCCGCACAGCATTTCGCTGGCAAAGCCCGCAACGCCCGGAGCCAGAGGAAATTTGTTGGTAGAAAGCACCGAGCCAAGCGACCAGCATGCGGTAGAGGCCGCCACCAGCGCAATCCCCTCCGGCTTGGCGGCAAACCCGCTGCCATGCGCCAGCATGATCACTCCTATCAGTCCCACGCCCATGCCCGCCAGCTCCAGCCCTGTGGGGCGCTTGCCAAACAGCAAGCCCCATGCGCTGACCATCATGGGCACCACGGCCACGAAGGTGGCAATCAGGCCCGAACTGATGTGCACTTCAGCCTGCGCGATCAGGCCCATGCCGCCACCCAGCATCAGCCCCCCGATCACCAGGGCATGCAGCCATTGCCGCCGTGTGGGCAATCCCGCCACACCATCGCGCCACAGTACCCAGCCGATGAGCAGGCCACCCGCTACCAGAAAGCGTGAAGCCATCTGGAAAAACGGCGGGAAGCCCTGCAGGGCGAAGCGGATGGCCAGATAGGTCGAGCCCCAGATGACATAGCAGGCCAGCAGGGCAGGAACAAGCAGGGGCGCAACAGACGTGCGCGTTGGCAATGCCGAAACAGCGGTTTTCATGGATGGTTATCCTAAAATCTGCCGCCCATTTACTCCATAAACAGATGAAGGAAATAAGGCAGAATCTCCTTAAATTTCATTGTAAAAATTCATCATGGCAGAAGAATTCGTATTCGATGGTTTCGACGACAGAATTTTGTCTATCCTGCAAAGCAACGGGCGCATCAGCATGGCCGAACTGGGCCGGCAGGTGCACCTGAGCCAGCCTGCGGTCACCGAGCGGGTGCGCAAGCTCGAAGAAAGCGGCGTCATCACCGGCTACCGCGCCGTGGTGGACCTTGCCAAACTCGGTTACGGCATTCGCGCCCTCATCCGTGTGGCCCTGGCCGATTACGCCGCGGTGGTCAAGCGTCTGGCGGATACGCCCGAAGTCATCAACGCTTACAACGTCACCGGCGACGACAGCTGGATTCTGGAAATCGCAGTCATCAACGTGGCCCACCTCGACGCGGTGCTGACGCATTTTTGCGTGCTGAGCCAGACGTCGACCTGCATCATCCTCAACGCAACCCGTGAGAATGCACCGGTCTTGCCTGCACGCAGCGACCACATCCGCCCGCTGATTCACAAAGTCACCGGGCAATGAACACATTTCTGCCGCACAAAGAACACCGATACCATCAAGATCTGCCGCAATGATGCAAGATAAGCTTTGATTGTGTGCACAACGCAGCTATAATTGAAAAATCCCCAGATCACACGGGATTTGGGTCATCTTCCGTTCACGGTTGCCTTTCCGAGCGCAATCCATTCTGAACGGGCTTTCGTTTCCGCACGGGCATTCTGATGCAGGTCCCTATCGAACCTGCTGGTGTCGCTCGGGTATGCGGGTTCGCGGTGGTTGCCGGCAAAGCGGGCGGCCGCCTTGTTGGCCACCTTGCCTGTGGAGATGAGTCATGCACGTCCTTTCCCATACCGGTTCGATCGTCCGCCCCGCCGCCCGCAACGCACTGGACCATCCTGTACACAACAGGCCATCGAAGGCGCCGGGTCTGCACCTCATTGGCGACCTCTATGGTTGCCGCAGCGATGCGCGTCTGATGATCGATGCCGCCTATCTCGAGGCCTTTTGCAAGCAGGCCGTAGCCCACGCCGGCCTGACCACCGTGGGCAGTCTGTTTCACAGCTTTGGAGAAGGTGAAGGCGTCACCGGCGCCGTGGTGCTGGCCGAGTCGCATCTGGCCCTGCACACCTGGCCGGAAGACGATTACGTCACGCTCGATGTGTACGTCTGCAGCTACAGCTGCGACAACTCGTCCAAGGCCGAGCATCTTTTCAATGCGCTCATGCAGGCATTCCAGCCCGCCGATCCGCATTTGCACCGCGTCGTGCGCGCATGAAGCCGCCCGAGCCCCTGCGCGCAACGGAACCGTTTGCCGTTGAGCAGCTTTCTCCCGATTTCGGCTTTTACCTGAGAACCACGCAACTGCTGGCCGAGCGCCGCTCGGCCATGCAGCATATCGAGATCGTGCAAACGCCGCTATTCGGCCGCGCCATGCGCATCGATGGTTGTTTCATGACATCGGAGCAGGACGATTTTTTCTACCATGAACCGATGATCCACCTGCCCGCCATTACGCATGGCAACGTGCGCCAGGCGCTGGTCATTGGTGGTGGCGACGGAGGCGCGGCGCACAACCTGTTGCGCTACCCCGGCATGCAGCGCGTGGTGCTGGCCGAACTGGATCGAGACGTGATCGACGTGGCGCGCGAATGGCTGCCGGGTGTGCACCACGGCGCATTTGACGATCCGCGGCTGGAAATCCACATCGGCGATGGACGCGCCTTCATTGAAGGCAGCCAAGCGCAGTTCGACCAAATCGTGCTGGATCTGACCGACCCTTTCGGCCCGGCCGTGGCCTTGTACACACGGGATTTCTATCGCATCTGCCAACGTGCCCTCAAACCGGATGGGGTGATGTCACTGCATATACAGTCACCCATCCACCGGGGCGAGACCATGGCGCGCATCGTAGCGTCGGTGCGCAGCGTATTCGGCGTGGTGCGGCCCTATCTCCAGTATGTGCCGCTTTACGGCACACTCTGGGGCATGGCCATGGCATCCAACCAGGCCGACCCGCTGGCCCTGCCTGCCGCCGAGGTGGATGCGCGCCTGGCACGGCATGGCCTGAACGATTTGAAGCTGTACAGCGGAGCCACCCACCACGCCTTGCTGGCGCTCCCGCCTTTTGTCAAGGCCTTGCTGGATGCTCCCGCCCCACCCATTGACGATGGCGATTGCCTCGACGACCCCAGCCTGACACAGGACACGGGACCGCTGAAACTGGTGGCGGCCAGAAGCGGCAACTGAGGCGGCAATACCGTGGCGCAGCGCAGATTCTGCGGCATATAACAGAAAATCCGGCTCCTGGACTATAATCTGCAAGTTTTGCATTTCCGCAGAACGCACGTGGCACGCAGTTCCGGCGCGCCACGCAAGTCAAACCATTTGGAACAAGGACAGAGACCATGATCTCCAAAGAAAACAAGGCCGTTGTTGTCA
>JAGPIR010000090.1 GCA_018054915.1 Allobrachymonas sp. | reverse complement strand
ATGCTGGCGCGCCTGCTGCAACTGGCGGCGGTCGCGCTTGGTGGGACGGCCCTGCATCAGACTGTGCGCCGGTTCGGGTGTGAAACGGCGCTGCTCGGCCAGGGTCTGGCGCAAGGCCAGGCTTTCTCTGGTTTCGGTATAAAGCGTCTGGGCAACGGGGGCCGGTCCGCGCCGTGCCGAAAGGGACTGCACCGTGACGGTGCGCGGCATGGCGCCTTGACGCAGCGAAATGGTATCGCCGCAACGGACGTCGCGCGCGGGTTTGCAGGGCTGGCTGTTGATCTGCACCCGTCCCTTGCTGATTTCTTCCACCGCCAAGGCGCGGGTCTTGTAAAAGCGCGCAGCCCAGAGCCATTTGTCCAGGCGCATGGAGCCGTTGTCGTGCGAATCGGTTGGCAGGGAGGTGTTCATCGGCGCAGCGATCCAAATACAGGCTGCCAAAAGAGTAACACAGCCACCCGCCGGCCGATTGTGCAGCCGGCCCCGGCTCAGTAATCCAGCCGTTCCGGCTGGATGCGTTGCAGAACGGTGGTGGCAATTTCCTCAATCGACTTGCTGGTGGTGGACAGCCAGTGCACGCCCGCGCGCCGCATCATGGCTTCGGCCGCGTGTACTTCGTGGCGGCAGTTTTCCAGGCTGGCATAGCGGGAGTTGTTTCGGCGCTCGTTGCGGATTTCGGAGAGCCGCTCGGGCTGGATGCTCAGGCCGAACAGCTTGTGCTTGTAGGGTTGCAGGGCGGCTGGAAGCTGCTGCCGCTCGAAGTCCTCGGGAATCAGGGGGTAGTTGGCCACCTTGAGCCCGTACTGCATGGCCAGATACAGCGACGTGGGCGTCTTGCCGCTGCGGCTGACGCCGATCAGGATCACGTCGCTTTTCGCCAGGTCGGCATGGGTTTGGCCATCGTCGTGTGCCAGGCTGAAATTGATGGCTTCGATCCGGTCTTTGTATTCCTTGCTTTTGGCCGGATCGGAAAAGCGTCCGATGCGGTGGTGGCTCTTGATACCGAGTTCCATTTCCAGCGGCTGCACGAACGTGCCGAACATGTCGAGCACCATGGCGCGGCATTCGGTCTTGATCAGCCAGAGAATGTCGTCGTGGACCAGGGTGCTGAAGACGATCGGGCGCTTGCCTTCGGCATCGGCGGCGTGATTGATCTGTTGCACGGCCAGCCGGGCTTTTTCCATGTTGGATACAAATGGCAACCGGACATGGCGCAAGGGCTGCTTGAACTCGAACTGGTTGAGAATGGCGCTGCCAAACGTCTCGGCGGTGATGCCGGTGCCGTCAGAGACAAAAAAAACGGTGCGCTGGTGTTGCTGTGGGAGAGCCATGGTGCCTTTTTTTTCCGGCAGAGATGAGGCACAGTGTAATAGCAAGCCTTGCCCGCCTTGCGCGCCGCAAGGCATCCAGATGCCTGACGAGTTTTGAGGATAAGTCCATGGCGGCCACAGCCCGCCTGCCACTACAATGACGCCCAATCACCAGATGGCGGGGAATTTCTTCCCTGCTGTGACACATACATACGCCGGGTTTGCCTGCCCTCAAGCAACAACAACGATGCAGGCCTGAGTCGCAAGGGTTTACTTTTGGAGCATGTCATGACCGCATTGTTTGCGCCGACCGATCTGGTCGCACCTTTTGAAAAACTTCGCATGAGCGACGTCGAGACCGTGGGCGGCAAGAACGCCAGCCTGGGCGAGATGATCTCGCAGTTGCCGCAGGGGGTGCGTGTGCCCACCGGCTTTGCCACGACGGCACATGCTTTTCGTGAGTTCCTGAAACACGACGGGCTGGACGCCAGAATCCAGGCCAAGCTCGATGCGCTGGACACCGACAACGTGAATGCGCTGGCAGCCACAGGCGCCGAAATCCGCACACTCGTGGAACAGCAGCCTTTCCCGGAAGATTTGGAAAAGGCCATCCGCGAAGCCTTCGCGACCCTCAATGGCGGCAACGCGCAGGCCAGCTTCGCCGTGCGCTCCTCCGCCACGGCAGAAGATCTGCCCGATGCCTCGTTTGCCGGCCAGCAGGAAACCTTTCTCAATGTTGTGGGCATCGAGCAGGTGCTGCACAAGATCAAGGAAGTGTTCGCCTCGTTGTACAACGACCGCGCCATCAGCTATCGCGTGCACAAGGGCTTCGCCCATGCCGACGTGGCGCTTTCTGCCGGGGTGCAGCGCATGGTGCGCTCCGACCTGGGCGCTGCGGGCGTGATGTTCACGATGGATACCGAATCGGGCTTTCGCGACGTGGTCTTCATCACGTCCAGCTACGGCCTGGGTGAAACGGTGGTGCAGGGCGCTGTCAACCCCGACGAGTTCTATGTGCACAAGCCCATGCTGGAAGCCGGCAACAAGGCGCTGATCCGCCGCAATCTGGGGAGCAAGCTGCTCCAGATGGTGTTTGCAGCGCCCGAGGAAAAGGCGCAGGACGGCAAGCTGGTCAAGACCGTCGATGTACCGGCGGAACAACGCAACCGCTATTCGCTGACTGACGACGAGGTGGAGCAACTGGCCCGTTACGCCCTGGTGATCGAAAAGCATTATGGCCGCCCGATGGACATCGAATGGGGCAAGGATGGCTCCGACGGCCAGCTCTACATTCTGCAGGCGCGGCCAGAGACGGTGAAAAGCCAGGCCGAAGGCAAGGTGGAGCACCGCTACCGGCTCAAGAGCCAGGGCACCGTGCTGGCAGAAGGCCGGGCGATCGGGCAGAAAATCGGCACCGGCCCGGTTCGGCTGGTGACTAGCCTCAGTGAAATGGACAAGGTGCAGGCAGGCGACGTGCTGGTCACCGACATGACCGACCCCAACTGGGAGCCAGTCATGAAAAAAGCCTCGGCCATCGTTACCAACCGCGGGGGCCGCACCTGCCACGCCGCCATCATTGCGCGCGAATTGGGCATTCCTGCCGTAGTGGGTTGTGGCGACGCCACCACTCGGCTCAAGGACGGTACGCTGGTGACGGTGAGCTGCGCCGAAGGCGACACCGGCCGCATTTACGACGGCCTGCTCGAAACCGAAGTGACCGAGGTGCAGCGGGGCGAGATGCCTGAGATTGCGCTCAAGATCATGATGAACGTCGGCAACCCGCAGCTGGCTTTCGACTTCTGCCAGTTGCCCAACAACGGCGTGGGCCTGGCGCGGCTGGAATTCATCATCAACAACAATATTGGCGTACACCCCAAGGCCATCCTCGACTACCCCAATATCGATGCCGATCTGAAAAAAGCCGTGGAAAGCGTGGCGCGCGGCCATGCGAGTCCCCGTGCCTTCTATGTGGACAAGGTCGCCGAAGGTGTGGCCACCATTGCGGCAGCGTTCTGGCCCAAGCCCGTGATCGTGCGCCTGTCGGACTTCAAGAGCAACGAATACCGCAAGCTCATCGGCGGCAGCCGCTACGAGCCGGAAGAAGAAAACCCCATGCTCGGATTCCGGGGCGCAGCCCGCTATGTGAGCGCCGACTTTGCCGAAGCGTTTGCCATGGAGTGCGAGGCCATGAAGCGCGTGCGCAACGACATGGGGCTGACCAATGTGGAGGTGATGGTGCCGTTCGTGCGGACGCTGGAGCAGGCGCGCAAGGTCAGCGAACTGCTGGCCAGCAAGGGACTCAAGCGCGGCGACAACGGCTTGCGCCACATCATGATGTGCGAAATACCGAGCAACGCGATTCTGGCCGAACAGTTCCTCGAGTATTTCGACGGCTTTTCCATCGGTTCCAACGACCTCACGCAGCTGTCGCTGGGGCTGGATCGCGACAGCGGAATGGAACTGCTGGCCGCCGATTTCGATGAGCGCGATCCGGCGGTGCAGTTCCTGATTGCACGCGCCATTGCCGCGTGCCGGGCGCAAGGCAAATACATCGGCATTTGCGGGCAGGGGCCCAGCGATCATCCCGATTTCGCCCAGTGGCTGGCCAAAGAAGGGATTGCGTCGATCTCGCTCAATCCCGATACCGTGATCGATACCTGGCAGAAGCTGGCCGGTTGCTGAGCAAGCGGCCTCGATTCGGGGTTCTGCCGCATTATGCGGCAGCGTACACGGCCGCAGCCCCTGCGCGGGGGGCTGTGGCCTTGTTTCAAACGCAGTCTGGAAAATTCCATGAAAAAGTCTTTGCTCCTGGCCTTGTCCATCCTGTTTGCGTTGCCCATGACGGCTTGTTCCAAAACCGGAACGACAGCGCCCGGCGCAACGGCTGCTTCCGGCGCCATGGCTGCGCCAGCGGCTGACGCAGCGATTCGCAAGAACCTGCAGGAACGCTTGCCGCAATTGCCGCCGATTGAGGAAATCCGCGCAACGGCCATGCCAGGACTGTATGAAGTGCGAGTGGGGCCCGCGGGCATTTTCTATACCGACGCGCAGGGTGACTTCCTGATCCAGGGCGCCATGATGGATACCAAAGCCAGGCGCAACCTGACAGAAGAGCGGATCAATGCGCTCAATGCCATCGATTTCAGCACGCTCCCGCTCAAGGACGCTATCGTATTCAAGAGCGGCAATGGCCGCCGCAAGCTGGCCGTATTCGAAGATCCCAATTGTTCGTATTGCCACCGTTTGGAGACGGAACTGGCCAAGGTCAAGAACCTGACCGTGTACATGTTTCTCTACCCCATCCTGGGGCCGGACTCTACCGCCAAGTCGCAGAATATCTGGTGTGCGGCGAACCGTACCAAGGCATGGCAGGACTGGATGCTGCGCCAGAAGACGCCAGCTGCTGCGCAGTGCGATACCGCTGCAGTGCAACGTATTCTGGAATTTGGCCGCGGGCATCGCATCACCGGTACGCCCACCATCGTGTTCGAAGACGGCCGCCGGGTTTCGGGTGCGATGGATGCCGCCGCCCTGGAAAACATGCTGGAACAAAAGCCCTGAAACATTGCGTTTAGGTGGGGGCGTCAAGGCAGGGTATTTACCTTGCCGGCCTTCACTGGCGGCGGTATGGCCACGCGTCGCTGCATGAGGGAGATTGCCCATGAATAAGCAGAAGCCGTCCGTTCATTTCATTGTCACCGTACCTGATCCGAACACCCACCTGTTTCATGTGGTGTTGCGCGTCGAGCGTCCGGATGAGCACCAGCAATTGGCCCTGCCGGTATGGATTCCGGGAAGCTACCTGGTTCGTGAATTTGCAGGCCGCCTCCAGTGCTTGCAGGCGCGCCAGGGCAGACGGGTCTGCGCCGTCCACCAACTCGATAAACACCGCTGGCAAGTCGATTGCACGGCCGGCAAGCCGCTGGAGGTGACATATCAGGTGCATGCCCATGACGTATCGGTGCGCACGGCGTGGCTCGATGCCGATCGTGGGTTTTTCAATGCCACCAGCCTGTGCCTGATGGTGCAGGGGCAGACCAACGGCCCCCAGCACATCACGATCAAATCGCCGGTCAAAAATTGGGAGTTGGCCACCGGCCTGGAGCCGCTGCGCGTCAATGCACACGGCTTCGGACTGTATGTTGCGCCCGATTACGGCACCCTGGCCGACTGTCCCGTGGAAATGGGGGCGTTTTGGAGCGCCCGCTTCACGGCTTGCGGGGTGCCGCACCGTTTTGTCATCGCCCATCCGCTGCCCACCCTGGATGAAGCCAGGCTGGTGCGAGATACGCGCCGCATCTGCGAGGCCACCATGCGTTTCTGGCACGGCAGCAAGGCAGTGAGGCAGGCGCCGTTTGACCGTTATGTGTTCATGCTCCATGCCGTGGACGAAGGCTATGGCGGGCTGGAACATGGGAACAGCACGGCACTGACCGCCAGCCGCAAGCATTTGCCACGCATGGGCCAGCAACCGGACGCAGACTATGCGACCGTGCTTGGCCTGATCAGCCATGAGTACTTTCATGCCTGGAACGTCAAGCGGCTCAGGCC
>JAGPIR010000089.1 GCA_018054915.1 Allobrachymonas sp. | reverse complement strand
CCATGGCCTGCGCGGTCGATGCGGTGGACGATGCCGTACGCACATTGGTAGGCGATATGTTCGACACCATGTATGAAGCCAAGGGCGTAGGATTGGCCGCCACGCAGATTGATGTGCATCGGCGCATTGTGGTAATGGACGTTTCCGAATCCCGCAACGAACGGGTGGTTCTGATCAATCCAGAAATCGAATGGTTGAGCGAAGAGCGGATCAGCGGGGAAGAAGGATGCCTGTCTGTTCCCGGAACCTATGATGGCGTCGAACGGGCCGCCCAGGTGCGGGTGCGCGCCCTGGACGAGAATGGCAACAGCCGCGTGATTGAGGCGGATGGCTTGATGGCGGTCTGCATTCAGCATGAAATCGACCACCTCAACGGGAAGGTATTCGTGGAATATCTATCCCCGCTCAAACGTAACCGCATCAAGACAAAATTGCTCAAGGCCAAACGGGAAGCTGATCGCACCGCAGAACCTGCCTATCAGGCCTGAGACTGAGAGAATAGCCCGCACCACAATGCTCCTGTTGTACTCGTGGTATTCGTATCTGCGAATAACCAGGCACTTCTTAACCAATAAATGCAGAAATGAAGGGATGCACCGGCATACCCTCATCGGGGCCAACCAGGCTGGTATGATTTCCGCCCCCACCTAAAAAAGGCAATTGCCCCCTGTTGTCGACGCTCTTGCCGACAATACCTCTGCAGATTGCACGGGTGCCTCATCCTTCAGCCGGACGCGGTTCCGGCCTTTCGTGACATGCGCGTTGTATTTGCAGGAACACCAGAATTTGCCCAACAAGCTTTGCTGCAGATTGTGCAGGCAGGCTATTGCGTGCCCTTGGTATTGACCCAGCCGGACCGGCCGGCTGGCCGGGGGCTGCAGTTGCAGCCATCCCCAGTCAAGCAAACAGCCCTGGAACACGGCCTGCCGGTCATGCAGCCGCGCAGCCTGCGGCTGGACGGCAAATATCCTGAAGAGGCTGCCGCCGCGCGTACCGCCCTGCTTGCCGCACGTCCCGACATCATGGTAGTGGCCGCCTACGGCCTGCTATTGCCGCAGTGGGTGCTGGACCTGCCACGACTGGGAGCCATCAACATTCACGCCTCGCTGCTGCCGCGCTGGCGTGGGGCTGCGCCCATTCACCGCGCCATCGAAGCGGGTGACAGCCACAGCGGCATCACCATCATGCAGATGGACGCCGGCCTGGACACGGGAGATATGCTGCTGCGGGAAGCAATTCCGATTGCCCCGGACGAAACCACGGGCACCCTCCATGACCGTCTGGCCATACTGGGCGCACATCTGGCCGTACAGGCTTTGCAGCAAGCAGACTCGCTCGAACGGACGCCCCAACCCGAGGAAGGGGTGTGCTACGCGCACAAGATTACCAAACCGCAATCCTGGCTCGACTGGTCACAGCCTGCGGCAGTCCTTGAGCGGCGCGTCCGCGCGTTCACCCCGGTTCCGGGCGCAGTAACAGGCATACCTGGCGTATCAGGCCGCGAAGAGCCCGTCAAAATCCGCGCAGCCTGCGTCTCGGATATGCCCCGCAGTGAACACGCCGTTGCCGGCGAGGTGCTGGATACGCACGACGGCATCCACGTAGCCTGCGGATCCAGTGAAGACGGCGGCGTGCTGCGCCTGCTGGTGCTGCAGCGGGTCGGCGGCAAGCCGCTACCAGCAGCAGAATGGCTGCGCGGATTTGCATTGCGTGAAGGCGCTGTGTTGTCCGCGCCTCCTCCGTCCTGATCGTATTTCCGCACGACCTGCCTGCCGCTTCAGGCGCGTTCTCACCCATGCTTGCGCGTCCCAATCAGAGAAATCGGTTGCCTGCAAATATGCGGTCGCACGGATAACGACTCAAGGATGGCCTCCACGCCCGTGGCGGCCCGATTTCCCCGCCGAATCCGCAGCACACGAAATGCGGCACGTGCATTTCCTGTTAGAAGGCCGCCCCGTTTTAACCGTGGTAACGGCCAAAAATTCTGGCAGCATCCAGAATCGGGATGTCTTGATCTTGATGCCGGAAACAGGAAATGGCCAAATCAACCCACATGTCGCTATCTGTTGGCAATGGGCTGAAATCCGCATCCGAGACCGGTTGCCCGTATGGAATGTCTGATACTGCGATAGCACCATATTGCAATGGCTCGCCCGGCGCATTCTGATAGGCCAGAACAAGTGCGTAAGGGGGCGCAACAGCCGCATCAAATGCCGGATAGGCCAACAGCATCGACTCGAGATGAATGAACGGTATGTGCCGCTCCTGCCAAAACAACAACCCGTATGCATAATAGGCAGCACCCGGAACAGACATCCATTGCGGATTTCCAATCAGTTCCTGTGTGGCATGGGGAGCAAACGCCACCAGTTTTCCCCGTGCATAAGCCACCAGGCGCGCATCGGCTTGCCGCTGTATTGGCTGCATGTCTCCCGGAATTTCCTGCGAGAGCAAGACTGGCGTCAAGTCCCCGGAAATGGGGGCGAAAGCATCCGGCTCGTGGAGCGCATGGATTAATGGTTCGCTCATACTGCGCTATCCTTCTGGCGTCAATGCGAATTGTTGCAACGTTTCGGCAGAACACATGTACGCCCATTCACCACCAACTGCAACCACCTCGCGCACAGGTGTGCCCGGAGCGATCAGCGAAACCGGCAGCGGCAGTGGGAGCAGTTCGGCATTGAGCAGCACGCGTACATCGCTCCAGCACCAGTGCACGTCCAGTCCCTGCAAAACGGTGCTGATGAAACGGTCGGCCGGGCATTCTTCCAGCAACTGCATTCCCGCAGAAACGGCCACGTACACGGCTGCATCGGTGCTGCCGGGCACATGCAGCAGCCCGTTTTCCCCATCCATGCGCACCGGACGGGACATCATGTAATCGGTGCTTCTGATATCGCGTTGCGGCAGTACAAGCCGCAGCCCGTCTGCACGGAGCAAGACATAGTTTCCGCGAATGGGGCCAGAGCTAAACAGCTCGTTGCCAACCGGTGACACGACAGGGGCGGCATTTAAAATTTGCATATTGTCCGACTCCTTATCCCGATGTCACCTTGCGAATGGCCTGAAGCAGTTCGGCTTCGTTGTAGGGCTTGGTGATATAGAAGTTGACGCCCGCGCGCTCGGCCAGCTCACGGTGCTTGTCCTGCGAACGCGATGTGATCATGACGATCGGCAGTGCCTTGGTTTCATCACGACCACGCAGACTCATGGTCAACTCCACCCCGTTCATGTTGGGCATCTCCAAATCGGTCAAGACCAAATGAGGGGTGAAGGTGCGCAGTTTATCCAGCGCATCCAAACCGTCGCGGGCCGTTTCCACGTAAAAGCCTGCATCCTCCACCAGTTGCTGCAAGGTATTGCGCACGGTGAGCGCATCGTCCACCACCAGCACGCCCGGCAATTGCGGTTTGCTGGCGGTTTTGCGGCGCGCAAACACCGCACCGCTGCCCGCCAACTGGCGATTGCCACTCCAATTCGCCAGCAATTGCACCAAGTCCAGATGCACGGCCACCGAACCATCACCCAGCACCGTCAAGCCCGCCACACCATGCACGTGGCGCGCAAAACGACCCGGGTTTTTCACCAGCAATTCAC
The DNA here is from genome assembly GCA_018054915.1 of Allobrachymonas sp. Classification (GTDB taxonomy): domain Bacteria; phylum Pseudomonadota; class Gammaproteobacteria; order Burkholderiales; family Burkholderiaceae_C; genus Brachymonas. Next base: position 2,277 of record JAGPIR010000089.1, on the reverse strand, counting down.
GCGCATCCAGCAAGCCGTCCACCGCCAAGGCAAACAGTTTGTCTTGCACGCGCACCACCACGGCGTCGTATGCATCCAAAGGCTTGTCGGCGTCCACCGCCAAACCCGTCACCTCGGCCAGTCGCAAGGCCCGCAAAATGCGGTTGTTGTAGCGGTACTCCAGCTGGTCGTTGGTCAACACGAAGCTGCCCACGCCGTGGGGAACGGCCTGCTCCACATGCAGCGACGACAAGGCGAATCGATGCCCCTGCACATCCACAATCAGCGACTGCTGGCTAGAAAGTGAAGCGGCAAAACGCAATTCGATCGTGGCACCCTTGCCCCGCTGCGTGCTGATGCGCATCACGCCATTCATGCCCTCTACCCAGCTGCGCACCACGTCCATGCCGACGCCGCGACCAGAAATTTCGCTGACAGACTCCCGGGTCGAAAAGCCTTGCAAGGTCACCAGCTGCGCAATATCCTCTTCGCTCATGGCTTGCCCGGGACGAATCAGGCCGCGCTCTTGCGCCAGGCGCCGAATCGCATCCAGATCCAAGCCTGCGCCATCGTCTTGGCAGCGCAGCACCACGTGCTGCCCCTGGCGCGAAAAGTCCAACACGATGCTGCCCACTTCCGACTTGCCTGCCTGGAGGCGTTCGCGCGGCATTTCCAACCCGTGGTCCACGGCATTGCGCAACAGGTGCAGCAAAGGCTCGGCCAGTTTGTTGTACACCTCGTTATCGATCAGCGTATGGGCGCCCTTCAGGGTCAGCACCGCCATCTTGCCTGTGGCCTGGCACGCGGTGCGCACATTGCGCTGCAAGCGCGATTCCAGCCCGCCCACTTCCATCATGCGCGTGCCCATCACCAGGTATTGCAAATCGCGCGAAAGCTGTTGCTGCCGTGTTTGCATGCCGCCCAGCTGGGCGATTTCTTCCTTGAGCTGCAGCGAAATCGCGCGCACGTCGCTGGTATCTTCGACCAAGGCGTGCGCCGTGCTGTGCAATTCGTTGTACTGATCCATTTCCAGCGGGTCGAACGCCGATTCGCTGTCGCGGCCGCCACGCGCACGCATCACACTCAGGGCGCGTACGTCCACCACCGTTTCCAGTTCGCGCAAACGCTTTTGCACGCGCAGGTTCTGTTCCAGCAACTCGTTGGCACGATCGGTCAGCTGCTTCATGCGCGATTCCATCGCTGCGGCATGCGCCGACACATCGGCCGATACGCGAAACAGTTCTTCGATCTTGTCCAAACCCACCCGCAATGCCGCGGCGGCTGGCGCCGCTTGCTTTCTGGCAGAAGCTGCTGGCTGTTGTGCTGTCGGCAGGTGATGTTCGACCGCTTCAACGGGCTCTGCCGCGGCCCCTGTTTCTGCAGGGCTTGCCGCAGGGGCCACATGCGCCGTACGCGGTGCGGCATGCTCCAAGTCTTCGTTACGGTCGATGCGGTTGGCCAGGTCCAGCACATCCTGCAAAACGGCCTGCGCCTGTTGGGGGTATTCGTCCGTACCGGTCACGTAAGCAACCATTTGCTCGAGACAGTACGCGCCATCCGTCAAAACGGTTGCGATGGGCTGCGCAACATGGCCGTCTTGCGCTTCAAGGTATTCCAGCACGTCTTCGAAATGGTGCCCCAGGGCTGCCAGCCCTCGCAGGCCGATGATGGCGCCCGAGCCTTTGAGCGTATGCGCCACCCGCTTGGCCGAAGCAATATCGTCCATGCTGGCTTCGCCAGCGCCCATTTTGCCCACCAGCTCCACCAGCATGTGGGCCTGGTCGGGTGCTTCCTGAAAGAAGCCTTCCATCAGCTTCTGATCGGCATCTTCCGGCACGTCCAATGCCACATCCTCAGGCAAAGCGACGGTTGGGCGCTGCGGCTCGTCGCCCCCCAAACTCACCAGGTCGGGCATGGCCCGCAATTGCTGCATGGTCTGGAGCCTGCTTTCTGCACTCAAAGGATGCGGCGCCGTGTGCAAATGATCCAGCAATCCGGCGGCGGCCGACAAATCTTCCAGATGCCGCAGGTAATGCACCATCAACGCGGGCCAGCCCCGCAAAAAATCAATCAGCGGCGCACGCTCTGCCGGCCCTACCGTTGCCAACAGCAAGGTGTTTTCAAGCACATGGTTACACACCGCCTGCAAACCGGGGAAGCCGGCCATTTCAGCCGCCTCGCCCATACGCTGCACCTGGTCGCTGTACTGATCCAATGCATGCAAAAAACCTGCATCGTCCAGCTCCAGCTTGTGCAGGTCATCCAGATTGATGTTCAGCTGCGGGGCCAGGTTTTCAA
>JAGPIR010000088.1 GCA_018054915.1 Allobrachymonas sp. | reverse complement strand
CACCTCATCGTCGCTCAGGCCCAGCTGCTCGCCGCGGCTGGCCGCCTGGCGGAACTTGCGGGCCATCTCCACCAGCTCTTCCATCACCTGCGCGGTCTCGATGCTGCGGTTCTGGTAACGGGTGATGACGTTGGTCAACAGCTCGCTGAACTTCTTTTGCTGCACCACGTTGGTGGCAAATTTGGATTTCACTTCCCCTTCGAGCAGCCGTTGCAGCAGTTCCACGGCCAGGTTCTTCTCGGGCAGGTTTTTCACCTGGGCCAGAAAGTCTTCATCGAGCAGGCCGATATTGGGCTTTTCCAGCCCCACGGCGTCGAAAATGTCCACCACCGACTCGCTGACCACCGCTTGGCTGATGATTTGCCGGATGGCGGTTTCGCGCTGCTCGTCGGTTTGCTTGCGGGCGGTAATGTCGCGCTTGGTCAGGATGACCTTGACCGCCTGCATGAATGCCACCTCGTCTCGCAGCGCCTTGGCCTCGTCCAGCGTGCAGCACAGGCTGAAGGCGTGGCTCATGGCCAGCGCCGCATCGGCAAACCGCTTCTTGCCGTCGCGCACCGGCTGCCCGTTCTTGTCTTTCGTTTGTGACGGCAGCCCCAGCACATGGTTGGCCGCACCGGCCAGCGTCTTATGGCCGCCGGTTTTGAAGCCGCTGTAATCAAAGCCATGCAGCATGCTGCGCAGCACGTCGAGCTTTTCCAGCAAAACAGACAGCGCCTCGCGGGCATCCACCGCCGGGCGGCCACGGCCCTTGCTGGCCGTGTATTCCTTCATCGCGGCCTTGAGCTCGTTGCCGATGCCGATGTAGTCCACCACCAGCCCGCCCTGCTTGTCCTTGAACACCCGGTTGACCCGGGCGATGGCCTGCATCAGGTTATGACCTTTCATCGGTTTATCCACGTACATGGTGTGGACGCAGGGGGCGTCAAAGCCGGTGAGCCACATGTCGCGCACGATCACCAGCTTCAGCGGGTCGGCCGGGTCCTTGAAACGCTGTTCCAGCCGTTTCTTGACCTGGGCGCTGTAAATGTGGGGGCGCAGCAAAGCCTTGTCGCTGGCGCTGCCGGTCATGACGATCTTGATCGCCCCCTGCTCGGGGTCTGGACTGTGCCACTCGGGGCGCAGTTTGACGATTTCGTCGTACAGATGCACGCAGATTTCGCGGCTCATGGCCACGGCCATCGCCTTGCCGTCCTGCGCCTGGTTGCGCGCCTCGAAATGCGCCACCAGATCGGCGGCCACATTCTGCACGCGGGGCTGCGCGCCGATGAGCTTTTCCAGCGCGGCCCACTTCGACTTCAACCGGGCCTGGGTGCTCTCCTCTTCGTCTTCGGCCAGCTCGTCCACCTCGTCGTCGATCTGGGGCAATTCGCCGTCCTTGAGTTTGAGCTTGGCCAGGCGGCTTTCGTAGTAAATGGCAACGGTGGCGCCGTCTTCGCGCGCCTGCTGCATGTCGTAAACATGGATGTAGTCGCCAAACACCGCGCGGGTGTCGCGGTCGGTGCTGCTCACCGGCGTGCCGGTAAAGGCCACAAACGTGGCATGGGGCAGCGCATCGCGCAAATGCTGGGCGTAACCAGCCTGGTAGCTGGCGGCGTATTCGGGGGGCGCAAAATGCACGCCGGGCGGGGGTGCCGTGCGTCCGCCGTCTGCGGTCAGCACCGCGCTCGAAACCGCCGCCCGGGGCTTGCGGGTCTTGAGGGTGGCGGCAAAGCCGTATTGCGTGCGGTGGGCCTCGTCGGCAATCACCACGATGTTGTGCCGGTCAGAAAGCACCGGGAACATGTCCTCGTCTTCACCGGGCATGAACTTCTGGATCGTGGCAAACACAATGCCGCCCGATGGCCGGTTCGCCAGCAACTGCCGCAATTCCTGCCGGGTCGTGGCCTGCACCGGCTGTTCACGCAGCAGGTCTTGCGCCAGACTGAAGACACCGAATAACTGGCCGTCCAGGTCGTTGCGGTCGGTAATCATCACCACGGTCGGGTTTTGCATGGCCGGTTCCTGCATCACCCGGGCGGCGAAACAGGTCATGGTGATGCTTTTTCCGCTGCCCTGCGTATGCCACACCACCCCGCCCTTACCCTGTATCTGGGCCGGGCTGTCGGGCCGTGAAGCTGCCACCACATGCGCCATGGCGGCGCGCACCGCGTGGTACTGGTGGTAGCCGGCAATCTTCTTGACCAGGCGGCCATCGTCCTCAAACAGCACAAAGCCACGTAAATAATCCAGCAGCACCGGCGGCGCCAGCACGCCCTGCACCAGCGTTTGCAGCTCGTTGAATGCACCCAGCGGGTCCAGGTTCACCCCGTCGATGGTGCGCCACTGCATGAAACGCTCGGCGTTGGCCGACAGGCTGCCCAGGCGGGCCTCGCTGCCGTCTGAAATCACCAGCAACCCGTTGTAGGGGAACAGGTCGGGAATCTGTTCCTTGTAGGTCTGAATCTGGTCGTAGGCCTTCCAAATATCGGCGGCCTCGTCGGCGGGGTTTTTCAGCTCGATCAGCACCAGCGGCAAGCCGTTGACAAACAGCACGATGTCGGGCCGGCGGGTATGGTGCGGCCCCTTGATCGTGAACTGGTTGACCGCCCAGCATTCGTTGCGACTGGGGTCCGTCCAATCGGCCAGGCGCACAAAATCGCCCACGGTTTCGCCGTCGCGCTGGTACTGCACCGGCACGCCCGCCACCAGCAGTTTGTGGAATGCGCGGTTGGCCGACAACTGGGCCGGGACGCCCAAGTCCAGCACCCGCTGCAAGGCGTCTTCCCGCGCGGCGGTTGGAATATCCGGGTTCAGGCGCCGGATGGCCTCGCGCAGGCGAAATGGCAACACCGCCTGACGGTAGCTGGCCCGCTCGGGCTTGGCGCCGTCGTGGGCAATGTCCGGGCCGAAATGCACCGCATAGCCCAACTCGGCCAGCCAAGCCAGGGTTTCTTGTTCGAGTTGGGATTCGGTCATTGTCATGGGTGTTTTCACATCTTGTTTAGCATTGCTAATCAGCTATCTTATTGTTTTTAAATGGTTTTCAAAAATTAAACTCCCCAGAAATACGTTTGTTAAACGAATGCTAAACAACTTTGCGACGGGTATAAAAGACTTTGCTTCCGCCTCCGTGACGCTCCAAAAATCCATCCGATTGGCACCACTTCTTTAGCAAGCGCGAAGCCTCAACGCTTGCAGATGCCGAATCGCCCAACCCAAGGAGATCCCGTAATTCTTTATTTCCTATTTGCTGGTGATCTTTCAGATATTCACGGACCATTTCCGCGTAACGTACCGGATTTAGTCCTCGCGTCTTGGTATAGGCCGCCTTGCCCTTTAGTTCCTTTGCAATGCCTTTTGCCAGGTGAAACGTTGCTGATGCGGTATGTCCTTTACGCTCGATCAGGCTTAGCGGAGGCTGGCACATCCCATCCAGTATCCGCCGCGCATCTTCTCGTGTTAGTTGCAGCACAACGGCAGCCTCTGCTGTATCTATGAAGTCTTGACCGCGTAATGCATCAAGAATCAGTAACTGATCCAATCCGACCTCTGCGCCTTCGGCATCGAGCCGTGCAATCAGCCGTGCCAACGCCTCATGCGCGCCTTGATTGAATATCCGCAACGTCACAGAGAAGCCGTCAGTCGTATATTCAGGTCTTCGTTTTCCATAGACCAGTGCAGAACGGAAAATGCGTCGCCTGCCAATACCGGAAGACTCCACCAGCCGCAATTTCACCAACGCATTTGCAAGCGTACGGTTTCTTGGCACAGCCTCATGCCGCAAAATGTTTTCCGGAGTAATGCCATCCACAAATCCACCAGGACTGGTCACCACAAGTTCCCCGGATGAGTGCCGCACCAGGACCTCGCCAGGATGTTGATAGTCACGGTGCGTCAAGGCATTCAAGACTGCTTCGCGAACCCCCTCAATCGGAAACTGGGGTATACGTAGTTTGAATAGGCCAATCTCGATCTCCTTCTCAGGGTTCATCGGGCCGGAGAATATCAACTCAATCCGTTCGACAGCCTCCAGCAACGGCAGGCGTTCAAGGTCATTTCGTGCAACGGTCGTTTCGTTATCGTGAAAAACATAGTGGAACTGTGCCTGCGGGCAATGCCGTGACAATACCTCACGACGTGCAAACAGCAACATGCCAGTATGAGTCACTTTCCCGCCTCGCAAAGCCTCCAGCCCTTCAAGGAAAGATAGCGTGTCTAGCTCGATCAAACCGGAAGACGGGTTCTTGCTACGTAGAATCTGTCGCGCCCGTTCTATCTGCAAGGGGTCGAGATCATCGACGCTGACACCCAAGGCAGGCGCACCGCTCCAATCCACTGCAGCAGTCGCAATCTGCGCACGCTGGAAGACAGTAGGGTCGAGCGGCATGCAGTTCTTGCCAACCCGCTGCTTAAACACCCCTGCCGCTGTGCCATACGGCTTCTGTCGCCCCTCGCCGACCCGAACCACTAGGAGCTTACCAGTTCCTTCCGGCACGACGATTTCTGATACCTCTGCATCAATTCCAGGCGATGTGCCGTCGTAAATGCCCCGGCGAAATACATCAATGTCGTAACCCTTCACACCGTGAATTGCCTGCGCCCGCCCTCGTTTTTTATCTGAAACCCCAAAAATCACCACGCCCCCATTCGCATTGGCGAAACACGCCGCGTATTCACATGCGACGCGTAAATCCTCCTTCGGTCCCTGCCACGGCTTAAAGTCGAGAAACTGGCTTTCTAGGTCGTCGGCTGTTTGCTGCTCAAGGGCATTGAGCAGCCTATGGATGGCTAATGTGTTTGGGATGCTCATACGATCGCTTCTTCAATTTGTAACCCAGTATCCGAAATGCTCAACTGGCCGGAAATCAGGCGGGGCAGCAGCGTGTCGCGGAGGGTGGCGAGGGTTTGGGCTTGCTCCGCATTTTCACGAACCCTATTGTGAATTGACGACGCCACGTCATTAAATGCTAGAAGGATCACATCGTGTGGGATAACTACTCGGTATGCCGAAACAATCGCCTTAGAAATATTTTGTTGGGCTGCACCATTTGCGCGACTGTTGAACCATTCACGCCCGAAGAACAGTGTCCAGTAGAGAAACCACGGACCAACATCCACTTTTGCAACCATCCCTGTACATGCTTGATTGAATGTGGCTGGTTCAGTCAATACCCCAAGGCGCCCGACCGTAGGTGCAGCGTAAATAGCCATCAGTACGGCATCTTTGGGTAAAACTTTGACCGATGAGCCTTCAAGTGCCTCTTTCGTAATGAATTCATTGGGCTGGAGCAAAAAACCGTCTGAAAATTCCCCCGTCTTGAACCAAGGAATGGTGCCTCCAGTCCAAAACTGGGCTTTGGAGCGACTTGGGGTGCCGCCGTTCGTGATGACTGAACAAAGATCATCTACACAGCCAACCCGCCACCCCCTCGGCATCGGCCCCAACTCCGTTTCTTCCAGTGCATCCGGAAACAGCGCCGCCGTGGCCTCGTCCATGCCTTCGGGGGCGCGGCCTTCCATCTTGGCGCGCACGGGGTCGAAATCGACAAACCACGACTTGAACAGCGCCTGGGCGATGGCTTCGAGGGTGGCGTTGGTTTCGCGCAGCAGGGTGATGCGTTCAGACAATGTGAAATAGAAGTCTCCCACCGCCACCTGAGCTTGCTCATCCAACATCGGGATAAGCAATTTATCGAAGTCGCCCTTTTTGAAATGCGGAATCATTGTTCCGACATGCATGTTGTCAATCTGAGACCGAACCACTTCCGAGCGCAAAGCGGCAAATAGGTACTTTGGATACACCTTTCGGGTATCGGCTCTCACTGCAACCATGTCTTGCGCGATACAAAAGTCAACAGGGTCAGGGACCCAGTTAGTACGGCCAGGGCTTCCTTTACAGACAAAGAG
>JAGPIR010000087.1 GCA_018054915.1 Allobrachymonas sp. | reverse complement strand
ACATGAAGGTGCGGGCATGCAGATAGCCACCTGGAATGTCAACTCGCTGGCTGTTCGTCTGCCGCAGGTGCTGGACTGGCTCGCGGCCAATCCGGACATGCAGATTCTGGGCCTGCAGGAAACCAAGCTCAGTGACGACAAATTCCCGGTGCAGGCGTTTGCCGAAGCCGGCTGGCAGGTGCAGTTTTTCGGGCAAAAAACCTACAACGGCGTGGCGCTGGTCAGCCGTTCGCCGCTGTGCGACGTGGTGCACAACATTCCCGGCATGGACTGCGACATGGCGCGCGTGATCAGCGCCACCGCCAGCGCGCCAGACGGGCAGCCCCTGCGCGTGGTCTGCGCCTATGTGCCCAACGGCCAGGCCCCGGGAACCGACAAGTTTGCGTACAAGTTGCGCTGGCTGCAGGCGCTGCGCAACTGGTTGCAGCAGGAATTGCAGAAAACCCCGCATCTGCTGCTGATGGGGGACTTCAACATCACGTTTGACGATGCCGACGTGTGGGACCCCGTGGGGCTGCGCGAAACCATTCATTGCACCGCTGCGGAGCGCGAACAGCTGCAGGCGCTGGTGCAATTGGGGCTGGCCGACAGTTTGCGCTTGTTTGATCCGCCGCCCAAGTCCTACACCTGGTGGGATTACCGCGCCATGGCCTTCCGGCGCAACCGGGGGCTGCGCATTGACCACGTGCTGGTCAGTGAGGCGTTGCGGCCCTTGGTGCGTGGCTGCCACATCGACAAGGGGCCGCGCGCCAACGAACGGCCCAGTGACCATGTTCCCGTGGTGTTGACGCTGGATGCGTAAGCACCGGCCCCGGATAGGGAAAGCCTGGATTCAGGGTGCCGTTTTTTCTTCAGACGGGGCGTCGCCAGCGTCTGCGGTTCGCCCGCTGGCGGCAGGCGTTGCGGGCCGGAACAGGGCGGCGGATGCCTTGCTGCGGGGACGAATGTTTGCGCTCACTCCGGGCCGGGCCTGGCGGCGTGGCGCTTCTGATTCCCAGGTTGGAGACTGTTCACGCTCGGGTGCCTCATAGGGGCGCTCGAAGAAGGGATCGCTGATTTTGGGGGCGCGATGGTACCGGTCGCCGCGTCCTTCCGTGCGCTCGGTGCGGGCGTGCTGTGCATCCTCGTCGCGGCGGGTCCGGCGGTCGTCCGGGCGCGCGTGGCTGCGCGGACGTGAAGCAGGCGTAGCGGGCGCCGACAGCGGTTGCGGCTGGATGTCCTGACGTGTGAGCTTGGCGATTTCGGCCAGCAGCCGGGCGTCGGTGTCGCCCACCAGGCTGATGGCCAGGCCCTCGGCGCCCGCACGGCCCGTGCGACCGATGCGGTGGATATAGTCTTCCGCATTGAACGGGATGTCGAAGTTGAAGACGGCCGGCACATCCTTGATGTCGAGGCCACGGGCCGCTACGTCGGTGCAGACCAGAAACTCCACCTCGCCGCGCTTGAAGGCGTCGAGCGCCTTGAGCCGCTCATCCTGCGATTTGTCGCCATGCAGCGCAGCGGTCTTGTAGCCGTCGCGCTCCATGTGGCGGGCCAGCCGGGCGCACCCGAGCTTGCTGTTGTTGAAAATGAAGGCCTGGCGCACCCCCTGCTCGCGGATCAGATGGTAGAGCGCGGAGCGCTTTTCGTCGTCGGCCACGCGCACGAAGCGCTGTTCGACGGTGGAAGCGGTGGCGTTGCTGCGCGCCACCTCGATGGTGACGGGGTTGTTCAGATAGCTGGCGGCCAGGCGCTTGATTTCGGGCGAGAAGGTGGCGCTGAACAACAGTGTGGTGCGCTGTTTGGGCAGGTAGGCCAGGATGCGTTCCAGATCGGGCAGGAAACCGATGTCGAGCATGCGGTCGGCTTCGTCGAGCACCACGTATTCCACCTGGTTGAGGACGGCGGAGCGGGCTTCGATGTGGTCGAGCAGGCGCCCTGGCGTGGCCACCAGCACCTCCACCCCGGCCTTCAATTCAGCGGTTTGCGGCTTCATGTCGATGCCGCCGAAGACCACGGCGCTGCGCAACTGGGTGTATTTGGCGTATTGCTTGACCTGCTGCGCCACCTGGTCGGCCAGTTCGCGCGTGGGCAACAGCACCAGGGCGCGCACCGGATGCCGCGCGGGCGAAACCGAGGCGTTTTCGTGCTTGAGCATGCGTTGCAGCAGGGGCAGCGAAAAGGCGGCCGTCTTGCCGGTGCCGGTTTGGGCGGCCCCCATCACGTCCTGTCCAGCCAGCACGACCGGAATGGCTTGCGCCTGGATGGGCGTGGTGTGCGTGTAGCCCATGTCGGCCACGGCGCGCAGCAGCGGCTCGGCCAGGGGGAGCTGGGAATAGGGCAGGGGAGCGGAAGTTGTTGTGTTGTCAGTCATCAGGTTTCACTGGGGGCGTTGCGCCGGGATTTGGCAACGAAACGCCCGTAAAAATCAGAGGGTTTGCGCCTTGAAGGTGTCGCAGGCCTGGATGGAGCCGGTTTTCAGGCCGGTGCTGAACCAGCGCACGCGCTGGGCGCTGGAGCCATGGGTGAAGCTGTCGGGCACCACATAGCCCTGGGAACGCTTTTGCAGCGCATCATCGCCAATTTTGGCAGCAGTGTTCATGGCCTGTTCAATGTCGCCCTGCTCCAGAATTTTGCGTTGCGCCTCGGCATGGTGGGCCCAGACGCCAGCCAGACAGTCGGCTTGCAACTCTACGCGCACCTGCAGGGCGTTCTGTTGCGCCTGGCTAGTCCGTCCGCGCAGGGAGTCGACCTTGTCGATGACGCCCATCTGCTTTTGTACATGGTGGCCGATTTCATGCGCAATCACGTAGGCTTCGGCAAATTCGCCGCCGCCGCCGAGTTCGGTGCGCAGGGTGTTGAAAAATTGGGTATCCAGGTAAACTTTCTGGTCGAGCGGGCAGTAAAACGGACCCATGGCAGACTGGCCCGTGCCGCAGGCTGTGGGGGTATGGCCACTGAACATTACGAGCTTGGGCTGGGTATAGTGGCCGCCAGCTTGCTTGAAGAGATTGTCCCAAACCAGTTCGGTGTCGCGCAGCACCGTGCGGATGAACTGCGAAGCATGGTCGTTGCCGGGCGGCTGCGTGGAGGGCGCCTGTTGCATCTGTGCCGGCCCACCGGTTCCACCTAGCATGCCGATGAGCTGCAATGGGTTGACGCCAAAAATCAATCCGGCCACGACGGCGATCAACAACGTGCCAATGCCGATGCTGCGGCCGCCGAACAGGCTGCCACCCAAGCCGCCCGCGCCGCGCCGGTCTTCGACATTGTCCGATTGTTCTCCTCCCTCCCAGCGCATGGTGTATCCCTTTCGTGGTCACGGCTGCAGCGCCATCCAGACAGAGATTATCCGCTATCGGCCAGCGGCAAGCCAGCAGCGGGCGCGGCAGACCGGATCAGTCTTTGGGCGGTAGCCGTGTGGCGCCCCGGCGGGAAGCCATTTCTTCACCCATCTGCGTGCGCTGCGCCGATGGCATGCCGGCAAAACCCGCCGGAAAGGCCAGGCCTTCTTCCAGCGCGATGTGCGTCTCGTAAAGCGCGACGAAACGGTCGATCAGTGCGGTGTGGGCAGTCAGATCGGGCGCCTGGCCCTGTTGTACGGCCAATAACAGGGGGCGCAATTGTTGCCAGTTGGCGGCCATTTCGTGGTGTTGCTGTTGCAACGTCCTGACACATTGAACCAGTTCCGGGTCGTTGCTGGCCAGCAGGCGCGGGAACACGTGGCGCTCCTCGTCTTCGTGGTGGTGGGGGGCGGCGAGGTCGAAATAGCGCAGGATGTTAGCGGCAGCCTCCTGCGCTTGTGTGTCGGCACCTTGGGAGGCGACATGCTGGAGCAGCCGCTGGAGCAGGTGGCAGCGTTCCTGCACCCGTTCATGGCAGGCGTGAAGCAGGCTGGCGGGATCGTCAAAACCGGCTGCGGCAGGCGGATTTTGCGGGTGAAACGGTTCGGACAGGGTTACAGGATGCATGGGTGCATTGTCGCCGATCCCCCTGTCAAGCCTGTATTCCCATACAGTTATTGGGGTATCTGCGCGGGGCAGGCATGCGACATGCTGCGGCTTGTTGGGTCGATGCCGGGGCCGGCACACCGTAAAATCCGGATTTTTCAAGCGCGTGTCCCGCGCGCAATGCACGTGACGCCAGCATTCCTCGCGTGTGTGCGTCTTTGCCGCTTTCCACATGTCTGTTCCGCCACCCCGTCTGCATCTGTCGCGCATCACCAAGGCCTATCCCGGCGTGGTGGCCAACGACGCGGTCGACCTGGTGGTGCAGCCGGGTGAGATTCATGCCGTACTGGGTGAAAACGGCGCAGGCAAATCCACGCTGATGAAGATCATCTACGGCGCGGTGCAGCCCGACAGCGGCGGCATGGCGGTGGATGGCCGCAGTGTGCATCTGTCAAGCCCGCAACAGGCGCGGGCGCTGGGTATCGCCATGGTGTTCCAGCATTTCAGCCTGTTCGAGTCGCTGACCGTGGCACAGAACGTGTGGCTGGGTTTGCAGGCACGCCATACGTTGGCGGAGGTGACGCAGATGGTGGCAGACAAGGCTGCCGCCTATCATCTGCCGATTAACCCGCGGCGGCTGGTGCACACCCTGAGCGTGGGCGAAATGCAACGGGTGGAAATCATCCGCGCGTTGCTGGCCAACCCGCGCCTGCTGATTCTCGATGAGCCCACTTCGGTGCTGACGCCGCAGGCGGTGCAGAGCCTTTTCGGCGTGCTGCGCCAGCTGGCCGACGAGGGGTGCAGCATTCTTTATATCAGCCACAAACTGCATGAAATCCGGGCACTTTGCCATCGCTGCACGGTGCTGCGTGCGGGGCGCGTGAGCGGCGATTGCGATCCGCGCCACGAAAGCAACGCCTCGCTGAGCCGCATGATGATTGGCGCCGAACCGCCGGTGCTGCCGCAGCGCGCGCATCGGGCTGGCGGCGTGGTACTGGGCGTGCATGGCTTGAGTTTGCCTGCCCGCGATCCCTTTGGGGTGGATTTGCAACAGGTTTCGTTGCAGGTGCGCGCGGGCGAAATTCTGGGGCTGGCGGGTGTATCGGGCAACGGCCAGCGCGAATTGCTGCAGGCGCTCTCGGGCGAAGACCGGCGCGCGGATGCTGCCGCCATCACCCTGCAGGGCCGGGCCATCGGCCGCTGCCGTCCGGACCAGCGCCGTGCGGCAGGTCTGCATTTTGTGCCGGAAGAACGCCTGGGGCGTGGCGCGGTGCCGGCGCTGGGACTCATGCACAACATGCTGCTCACCCGCACCGAAGCGGTGCGCCGCCTGGGCTGGATCGATGTGGCGGCGCTGCGCCAGCAAACGCGGGAACTGGTGCAGCGGTTTGGCGTGAAGGCGCGTGGCGTGGAAGCGCCAGCGCAGTCGCTGTCGGGCGGCAATCTGCAAAAATTCATTGTGGGCCGCGAAATGGGCGCGCAACCCAAACTGTTGATCCTGGCGCAGCCCACCTGGGGCGTGGATGTGGGCGCGGCCGCGCAGATTCATGGCGAAATACTCGCCCTGCGCGATGCCGGATGCGCCGTGCTGGTGGTGAGCGAGGAGCTGGATGAGCTGCTGGCGCTCAGCGATCGGCTGATGGTCATGGCGCGTGGACGTTTGTCTCCGGCCCTGCCGGTGGCTGAGGCCACCGTGGAGCGCCTCGGTTTGTGGATGAGTGGCCTGTGGGAGGGGCAGGAGCCCGGCGGCGGCGCCGCGTCCGGCATCGGCCGGACCGAGGAAGGAAGCATGGCATGACACGCTGGCAATGGACGCTGCGGCAGCAGCCTTCGCGCTTCTGGAGCCTGGCTTCGCCCGTGCTGGCGCTTCTCCTGACCGTGGGGTTGGCCACGCTGCTGTTTGTGCTGCTGGGCAGGGATCCCGTGCAGGGGCTGCAGGTATTTTTCTGGGAACCCGTCAAAAGCGGCTACGCCTGGGGCGAATTGCTGCTCAAGGCCACGCCCCTGCTGTTGATCGGCCTGGGGCTGTCGCTGTGCTTCCGCTCCAATG
>JAGPIR010000086.1 GCA_018054915.1 Allobrachymonas sp. | reverse complement strand
AAGAAGTCAAGCGCCGCATCCTCACGGGAACCTATGTATTAAGCCACGGCTACTACGACGCCTACTACCTCAAGGCCCAGCAGATCCGCCGCATGATTGCCGATGATTTCCGGCAGGCCTTCACGCAGTGCGACGTCATCGCCGGGCCGGTGGCCCCCACGGTCGCCTGGGAGATCGGCGCGCACAAAGACCCGCTGACCGACTATCTGGCCGACATCTATACCCTGCCCGCCTCGCTGGCGGGGCTGCCCGGCATGAGCCTGCCCGTGGGCCTTGGCCATGCCGGCATGCCCGTAGGCCTGCAACTGATCGGCAACTACCTGCAGGAAAGCCGCCTGCTCAATACCGCGCACCGCTTCCAGCAGGCGACCGACTGGCACATGCGCCGCCCCGCAGGAGTTTGACCATGAGCCCAACAAAATCCCTTCTCGTGCACGGATACGAAGTCGTGATCGGCTTCGAAACCCACGCCCAGCTGTCCACGAACAGCAAGATCTTCAGCCGCGCCAGCACCGCCTTTGGCGCCGAGCCCAACACGCAGGCCTGCGCCGTGGACATGGCGCTGCCCGGCACGCTGCCGGTGATGAACCGCGCCGCCGTCGAGCACGCCATCCGTCTTGGCCTGGCCGTGGGCAGCACCATTGCGCCACGCAGCATTTTTGCTCGCAAGAACTATTTTTACCCCGACCTGCCCAAGGGCTACCAGATCAGCCAGTTCGAGATTCCGGTGGTGCAAGGCGGCGAAGTGTCGTTTCTCGTAGGCGACGAGCAGAAAACCGTGCGGCTGGTACGCGCGCACCTGGAAGAAGACGCTGGCAAATCGCTGCACGAAGCCTTCCACGGCATGAGCGGCATCGACCTCAACCGCGCCGGCACGCCGCTGCTGGAAATCGTGACCGAACCCGACATCCGCAGCACCGAGCAGGCCATTGCCTACGCGAAGGAGTTGCACAAGATCGTGACCTGGATCGGCATCTGCGACGGCAACATGCAGGAAGGGTCGTTCCGCTGCGACGCCAACGTGAGCGTGCGCAAGCCTGGGGCAGCACTGGGCACCCGCCGCGAGATCAAGAACCTCAACAGCTTCCGGTTCATGCAGCAGGCGATCGACTTCGAGATCCGCTGGCAGATCGAGCAACTCGAAGACGGCCACGCCATCCAGCAGGCCACCGTGCTGTTCGACCCCGATACGGGTGAAACCCGGGCCATGCGCAGCAAGGAAGACAGCGCCGACTACCGCTACTTCCCCGATCCCGACCTGCCGCCGCTGGTCATTGAATCCGCCTGGATCGAACAGATCAAGGGCCAGATGCCCGAGCTGCCGCGCGCCATGGCTCAAAGATTCATCAAAGTATTTCAAACTAGCCAAGAACAAGCGGCAATTGCGACGAGTTCAATAGAGTTTGCTCGATATTACGAGCACGCTGCTTTATTGTGCACAAACATGCCATCCGAGATGCTGGAAAAGCAAATTCAAGTATTTGTGACGCCTGAAGAACGCGCACAGGCAACTGAATATATCTTAGAAGAAGTAGTAAAAACTCGGATCCGATTGGTGACGAATTGGTTGGTCGGAGAGTTACTTGCTCGATTGAACAAGACGGAGACTTCAATCGACCAATGCCCTGTTTCGCCGCAGCAGCTTTCTGATCTCGCTCGAAAGATCGCCGACGGAAGCATCAGCAACAACGCCGGCAAGCAGGTGTTCGACGCGCTGTGGACCAACGAGGGCCAGGATGTCGATACACTCATCGAAGCCAAGGGTCTCAAGCAGATGAACGACACCGGCGCGCTGGAGCAGATCATCGACGAGGTGATCACCGCCAACCCGGCCAATGTCGAGCAATACAAGGCCGGTAAGGACAAGGCTTTCAATGCGCTGGTCGGCCAGGTCATGAAAGCCAGCAAGGGCAAGGCCAACCCGGCACAAGTCAATGCCTTACTCAAACAGAGGCTCGGGTAGATCGTTCACTGCTTTCTGGCTGCCGCCGTGCATCCGCAGCCAGAAAGCTTGGTTGTGCAAGCGCCTGTTATTCGATGATTCGATGGGTGGTCCCGGTTTTGTTGCCGCGCGGCAATGCCCGATTGACGATAATGATCGGCCGGACTACCCTCTGGCGGCGCTTCACCACAAGGAAAGTGCCGTTCATCGCCAGGCCCGCAAACAAAAAAGCCAACCTGTACAGATTGGCTTTTTGCATGTGTTCTGGCTCCTCAACCTGGGCTCGAACCAGGGACCTACGGATTAACAGTCCGGCGCTCTACCAACTGAGCTATTGAGGAACAAGATCAAAATTATAGCATCATAAATACGGAAATCAAATCCACTGTAACATTGATTGCGCTCCCAATAAATAGCTGAGTCAGCAAAGGGTGCAGCGGCTATTTTTCAATTGCGGTTTTGCACCACCGTGCACATCGCCCGCCCAAGTCCTCACTTGTCTACCACCACATGAATGTTTCTGCCCAACCCCACCCAGAATCGCTCGCAGGCGTCTTGCTGCAGTGCTGGCAAGGCGTACCCGATCCCCTGACCCAACGGCCCTTTGTGCACGCCAAAAACCTGCATATCCATACCGATGCGGCCACAGGCGCCATGGCAGCCGAAATCAGCCTGCCTTACCCGGCACGCAACCGGGAAGCGGACTTGAAAAAATCCCTGTTGCTCGCCCTTTCAACAGCCAAACCGTCTATTGCGGCTATGGATGTGCGCCTCGTGACACGTGTGCGAACGCATGCCGTACCGGCAGGAACGTCACTGTTGCCCGGCGTGAAAAACATGGTGGCCGTGGCATCGGCCAAAGGCGGCGTGGGCAAAAGCACCACCGCAGTCAATCTGGCGCTGGCGCTGGCGTCAGAAGGTGCGCGCGTCGGCCTGCTGGATGCCGACATTTATGGCCCCAGCGTGCCCATGCTGATGGGCCTGCGCGGACAAGAACCCGAAGTGATTGACAACGTGCGCATGCTCCCTCTGGAGAGCCACGGCGTAAAAATCATGTCCATGGGTCTGCTGGTACCCGATGAAAAGGCTGTGATCTGGCGCGCACCGATGGCGCTCAAGGCACTCGACCAGTTGTTGCGCCAGACACAGTGGGGCGTGCCGCCTGACGACGTGCTGGATTACCTGATCGTAGACATGCCGCCGGGCACGGGCGACATCCAGCTCTCGATGGGCCAGCGCGTGCCGCTAACGGCTGCGGTGATGGTCACCACGCCGCAGGACCTGGCATTGCTTGACGTGCAAAAAGGGGTGCTCATGTTCCAAAAAATGGGCGTTCCGGTGCTGGGCATGGTCGAGAACATGGCTGTACATGTATGCAGCCAGTGCGGACACCGCGAACATGTATTCGGCGTCGACGGCGGCAAAAAGCTGGCACAGACGCATGGACTGCCTTATCTGGGCGCCCTGCCGCTGGCGTTGCCCATCCGGCAGCAGGCCGACGCCGGCATCCCCATCGTGGCATCCGATCCGCACGGCGAAATCTCCAGCATCTACCGGAGCATGGCGCAACAGGTCGCGGCCTCTATTGCCTGCCTGCCAGAGAACCACAGCCACAAATTCCCGCCCATCCGCGTGGAACCATAAATGCGGCTGGCGTCCTCTGTTGCCAAGTCACCGTTTCTCAGGGGGCTGCGGCCGGACCGCCCGATGGCGAGCGCTGCTGGCGCCACCAATCCGTGAGGGCTGTAAAAAAATCGGGCTCCGGCTGCAGCACCAAGGGAACCGCCCAAACCTGGGGCAGGTGCGGCCAGAGCTTGACGGCGTCTTTTTCCGTACAGAGAAGCGGCAACCCTTGGTCCAACATGCGTCTGGCGTACGGAAGCATTTCTTCGGCGCTGGCGTGATCGGGCAAGGACAATGTTTCGGCCAGATGCAAGCCGGCCGCACGCAGCATCGAGAAAAAACGCTCTGGCCGTGCGATGCCGGCCAGAGCCCGCACGGGCTGGGCAATACTGGCCCACTGCGCCAGTGCCTGGCTCTGCCCGTCGGCACGCAAGGCCTCACCCGCCAGCAGCCGCCTGGCCTGGTAAACGGGCTGGCTTGGCGGCAGTGCGGGAACGGCCAATGCATCGCTCACTGCGGCGGTTTGCAGCAGCAAGGTGGTTCGGCGTGGCCAGGGTTCGCGCAGGGGGCCTGCCGGCAACAGCCAGCCATTGCCAATGCCGCGTTCGTCCATCACGCAGATTTCACCGTTGCGCGGCAAGGCCAGATGCTGCAAACCGTCATCACAAATCAACAACTGGGTGCCGGGATATTGACGCAACAGGCAATGGGCAGCATGCAGACGATCGGCGCCAACAACCAGCGGTACATTCGTGTGCCGCTGGATCAGCAGCGGCTCGTCACCGGACAGTGCGGCAGGGGTTTCTGCGGTCACCGTCACACAGGCAGGCGCCGACCGGTGGCGGCCATGCCCGCGGGAAAGTACGCCGGTTTTCACGCCCAGTTTGGCAAAGTGCTGCACCACGGCAATGGTGGTGGGTGTTTTGCCTGCTCCGCCCGCTATGACATTGCCAACGACCAGTACGGGAACGGGCAGGTGCGGCGTATTTGCCTGCATGGCACGGCGTTGGCGCCTGCGCCACGCCAGGGCATACAAGCGTGACAGCGGCCACAGCAAGCGGGCCGCCCAGCCGCGCCGCTGCCAGACTTGCGGCAGTGTGCGATGCAGGAAGGCGCGCAGACTCGACATGGGGCAATTATCGGGGCACAGGCCCCGGCGGCGAACATGACCCAAGGACTGGGCTATCCGGCCTTGCGCGTGGCAAACGTCACCTTGTGCATGTCCACGCGGCGGGCGGCTTCGATGACGCTGATCACAGCCTGATGAGGGGTAGACGCATCGGCGCTGATGATGAGGACGCTCTCGGGCGCAACATTGGCCTGGCGCAACGCCGCGACGATGCCATCGACCGAACGGTCTTCCAGCACCAGCCGGTTGACCGCATAACGCCCTTCGCTGGAGACCGATACGATGACTTCCTTCGGGTAATCACGCGCTGCATCGGCGCTGGCAACGGGCAGTTGCAATTGCAGCTCAGTGAACTTGCTGTAGGTGGTGGTCAGCATCAGGAAGATCAGAATCACCATCAACACGTCGATGAACGGAATCAGATTGATCTCTGGCTCATCATCACGGCGTTTCTTGAATTGCATGGGCATCCCTTTTCCATGAAAACCGGAAGCGGTTCATTTTTTGCAGAAACGCGCAAGATGGCGCAGAAACTGCTCGGTGCCGATTTCCATTCTCAGCAGATAGTCATCAACACGCGCACGGAAATATTTCCAGAAAATCAGGGCAGGCAGGGCGATGATCAAGCCAAACGCGGTGTTGTACAGTGCCACTGAAATGCCGTGCGCCAGAACCATGGGATTGGAGCCGCCAGAGGCATTTTGTGACCCGAAAATTTCGATCATGCCCACGACTGTGCCGAGCAGACCCATGAGGGGCGCTGCCGACGCAATGGTGGCCAGTGCGGGAAGGTAGCGTTCGAGTTGATGGGCAACGGCACGGCCTGCGCCTTCCAGGGTGTGGCGCAACTCGTCTTCACGAATCGCCGGATTGCTATTGAGCGCACGCAAGCCGGCCGCCAGCACACTGCCGTATGCGCAGCTTTGTTCGAGCTGGTTGACCACCTCGGGGCTGGGCGCGCCCGATTGGCTGGCTTGCGTAGCTTCTTCTAGGAGCCGGGGAGGCATCACCCGCGCAGGCTGCAGGCTGATGAAACGCTCCACCACCAGTGCCAACGCGGCCATGGAAGCGACGATCAATGGCCAGATTGGCCAGCCAGCAGCTCGGATGATCGACAGCACGGACACAGGACGACTCCTTGAATAGTGTTTTGGGACTTGCCGGTCACCCGACTCCGCCAGATCGGGGATGCTGAATGAACGGCCAGACTTGCTCATGCACAGGCAGCAAATATGCAAGCATGTTTTACTGCTGACAAGCAAATGCGCAATTATGCGTCAGACACCCCGAATT
>JAGPIR010000085.1 GCA_018054915.1 Allobrachymonas sp. | reverse complement strand
ATCCAGCAATGAAAAACTGCACCAAGTCCAGCCTGACAGCAGCGGAAGGAAAAACGCCATTTATGCGCTTTCGGATTTCCAGGGTTGCGATGGCGACGGTGTTGTTCACCTGCGTTGCAGGCAACGCATATGCGCTGGGATTTGGGCGCCTGCGCGTGCAATCGGCGCTGGGGCAGCCGTTGCGGGCGGAAGTGGAGCTGACGGACGCCCAGGCGGCGAGCCTCAAGGCGGGGATGGCACCATCGGCGGTATATGCCCAGAAAGGGCTGGAATACGCGCCAGTCATCAAAGGCATTCATTCCAGTGTGCGTCAAATGCCCAATGGACAGAAGGTGTTGGTATTGAGCAGCGATGCCCCCATCAACGAACCATTCATTGATGTGGTGCTGCAAGCCAGCGACGGAGCAGGCAGTGTGACGCGGGATTTTTCGATATTGCTGGATCCGCCGGCAGCCAGCCAGCCATCGGTGGCGGTGGTGGAGCCGTTGACACCGCGGACATCCGAGGCGGCCAGGGTCAGCCCTGTTGCACCCATTGCCAGTCGGCGAGTTGACCTGCCATCGGCGGAGGGGGAAGGCAAGCCGCCCACTGGATCCAGGGCAGTGGCCCAGAGAAAAGAGGGGGCATTGGCGCGAGGGGGCTCGGTGCGAGTAAGCCAAGGCGATACGGCAGGGCGGATTGCGGCCCTTAACCGGCCGGCGCATGTTTCACTGGATCAGATGCTGGTGGCATTGCAGCGCGCCAATTCGCACGCCTTCATCAACGGCAATGTTCATCAGCTCAAATCAGGAGCAGTGTTACGGATGCCCAGTGCCAGCGAAGTGCGGGCCGTACCGGCCGCAGAGGCGCGCACCCTCGTGATTGCCCAAAGCGAGGACTTCCGCGCTTACCGCAACCGGCTTGCCCGTTCACCCATGGCGCAAGCAGCGCCGAGCCCTCAGCAAAGCGGCGGCAAGGTTCAGAGCAGGGTGGAAGATACGCGCACTTCTTCTGCCGCAGCCCCCGATACCTTGACCATTTCCAAGGCGGACGTCAAGAACGGCAAAACGGCGGAGCAACGCATGGCCGAGACCATGCAGAAGAGGGACAACACCAACCGAGCCGAAGAACTCAACAAAAATCTGAGCGATCTGAAGAACATCAGCGCAGAAGCGTCGGCCAGTGCTCAGCAGGCGGGCAAAGTGCAATCGGGAACAGGTGTACCCGTGGTCGTTGCACCGCCTGGCATGGCCAGCAGTGCTGTTGCAGCCTCCACAGCAGTTCTGGCAGCTTCGCAGGTGGCTGAAGGTGCCAGTGCCTCGGTGGGCGCTGTTTCTGCAGCAAGCGCTGCAGCGTCGGCTGAGAAGTTGACTGCTTCCGCTGCGGCCAGTGCCGTGTCTGCGCCAGCCTCCGGTGTGGCACCGCGCAAGAAACCCGTGCAATCGCCACCGCTGCCTCCGGAACCCGGTTTTCTTGAAAGTTTGATTGGCAATCCCGTGTTCAAAGGTGGTATGGGATTGATTGCAGTGGGGGGGCTGGTTTATGTTTTCCTGCGCCAACGCAGGAAAAACCGGGCGGAAGCAGATTCGGATAGTTCATTTACGGAAAGCAATTACACGCCGGACTCGTTCTTTCATGCCTCGGGCGGCAAGGATATTGATACATCTGAACCGACGGCGGCAGGCAGTGGTTCCTTGGGAGCGAACCAGTCCTCCATGTTGTATTCGCCTAGCCAGCTTGATGCCGAAGCCGATGTAGATCCGGTTTCCGAGGCCGATGTGTACTTGGCCTATGGCCGGGACATCCAGGCTGAAGAAATCCTTAAGGATGCCCTTGTTAAATATCCGGAACGCATGCCGATTTATGTCAAATTGCTGGAAATGTACGCACGCCGCCACGATGTCAAAGCGTATGCCCATTATGCGACGGTGCTCAAGAGGCTGACACAGGGTAATGGGCCGGAGTGGGATGCTGCGTGCGTTAAGGGCGCTGAAATCGATCCGGAGAATTCGCTGTACGCAGCTTCTGCCACGGCGACCCGTCGTCCAGAGGTCCAATCCGCAGCAACAGCCGTTTCAGCCGACTTCGCATCTGCTGGTGCCGCAGCAGGGGCCGTGGCATCCGCAATTGGCGCGCACGCTGTGGACACTGATCCTGTACAGCCTTCGTCAGTGCGTACTGATTTGCTGCAGCAGCCGACCATGTCGCCGATGACGGTTCCTGTGACAGAGAGTGCGTCGGCTGCAAAAGGCGACCCGTCCGCAATGTCCCTCATTGATTTGACGCTGGACATGCCCGAAGAGGATGCATTCCCCGTTGAGACAGCGCAGGAATCGGAAGCTGACAGAAATCCCGATTTCGACCTTGAAAACCTGTCTCCTGCCACAGTGCCTGTCGTTTCGAGTTCAACCTACTCCCCGCCGGAGTCTGTGATCGATCTGACGCTCGATATGCCCGATGAGGCGCCATCATCCATTTCCGCACCGCTAGCGGCACGGGCGGCCGGTAGTGGTCTGGACTTTGACATGAACGGCCTGTCGCTGGATCTGGATTTGCCTAAAGCGCCCGAGACTCAAGCTTCCGACCCCTTGATCACCAAACTGGCGCTGGCGCGAGAATTTCTGACCATTGGCGATAATGAAGGCGCCAGAGCCATGGCGCAGGAGGTGGCCCAGAAAGCCAGCGGGGAACTGAAAGCGCAAGCGGAGGTATTGCTGGCAAGCATTTTGTAAATCCGGTCATTGGGCCGGTGGTATGGAGGCGGGCAGAAGCGACAGCAGCAGCCTCTTGGCAGGCTGCTGTGTTTTTCAGAGCGGATAATGTTCAAAGGTGATCGGTAGAGAAGGATTTGCGTGGAAGCAGCAGGTCCTTTTCCGCGTTGCGCCAGAGCATGCTGGATGCAGGAATGTGGAGGACAGGCTATGCGCATGGCGCTTGGCGTGAGCTATGCGGGGTCAGCCTATCAAGGGTGGCAGAGTCAACCGTCGGGTCAGACCGTACAGGATAGGCTGGAAACCGCACTGGCACGTTTTGCCGGCATGCCAGTCAATACGCTGTGCGCTGGCCGCACCGATGCGGGTGTTCATGCCCTGCTGCAGGTGGTGCATTTTGATTGCTCCGTGCAACGCGAGACGTCTTCCTGGGTGCGTGGCGTCAATGCATGGCTGGCACAGGATATTTCGGTGCAATGGGCCTTGCCGGTTCCTGAGACTTTTCATGCCAGGGCCTGTGCCATGGCGCGCCGTTACGTGTATGTGTTGCTGCAGTCTCCCGTGCGCCCGAGTCTGGAAGTGGGACGTGTGGGCTGGTCATTTCGCCCGCTTGATGGCGCGGCCATGCGGGATGCGGCACAGCGCCTGATCGGTGAACACGATTTTTCCAGTTTTCGTGCAGCCCAATGCCAGGCGCTCAGTCCGGTCAAGACGGTGCAACGCATTGCCATCACGCGGCACGGAGCCTACTGGCGTTTCGAATTTCAGGCCAATGCATTTCTGCACCACATGATCCGCAACATCATGGGCTGTTTGGTCGCCGTTGGTCAGGGTAGCCGCCCGCCGCTCTGGATGGATGAGGTGCTGGCTGCACGTCGTCGCGAAGTTGCCGCTCCGACCTTCTCACCCGCCGGGCTTTATTTTGCAGGGCCTGTGTATGCTCCCCACTGGGGCCTTCCCGGCAAGGTAGATGCGTTTGACTTCCTGCCGGGTGGCGGATGGGGCGGATTTGACGCGTTTGATGGTTCTTGCCAGCAGGCGTAGGGCGTTTGCTGCGAATGGACGGAGTCCTGTCTAGGGATGAACCCAGTAATAAGGGCGTGTCCTAGATGTGGCCCCACAGGATCAGGCACTCTCGTCCCTGCATCTGCAAATCAACCGTTGCTCCCACCGGCAGCAGCACCTTGGTAGGAACGTGTCCGTGCGGCAGTCCGGTGAGGATGGGGGTGCGCGTCTGGCTGCGCAGCCATTGCACCACGGTTCGCAGGTTGAAGCCCTTGTCGTGCGTGCTTGTCTGGAAATCGGTGAATTGCCCCAGAATGACTGCCTGTTGATTGTCCAGCACGCCAGCATGCAACAACTGGGTGAGCATGCGTTCGATGCGGTAGGGGTGTTCAGAGACGTCTTCCAGAAAAAGTACGCCCTTTTTGATGGAGGGGAAATAGGGGGTACCCAGCAAGCTGGTGAGTACGCACAGATTGCCGCCCCACAAAGTGGCATTCTTCACCGGTTTTTTCAGCAATGCCGTGCCGGTTTCTGGCTGTTCTTTTTTGCTGATGATCCAGCCAGCGCCTTCGCTGCTTCCCTGCACCATCTCGGAAAAACAGGCCTCGGTGATTTCGTCAGGTTCTGCGATTTGCCCCCAATCATCAATCAGCAAATTACCTGCCCATGTAACGGCTGGTTGTGTGGCCGTCTTTGTAAGCAGGGCCGTCTGCAGGGCGGTGAAGTCGCTCAGCCCAACAAACTGTGTGCCGTTTTCAATGGCCTTGATGATTTTTTTCCACGGTAGTTGCGGAAGGATGCGGGTAAGTCCGTAGCCTCCGCGCGATAGAAGCGTCACGTCGGCGCCGCTGTCGGCTGCTCGGCCAATGGCAGCCAGCCGCGCGGCATCGTCGCCGGCGAAGCGTTGCCAGGTCGTTAAGGCATCGGGATCGACTTCAACGGCGTGCCCACGTTGCTGCAAGCGCTTGATGGCGCGACGAAACCCTGCCGCGTTGCGCACTGCGCCGGAAGGTGAGTAGACATAAATATGTGCCATGGGGGTAACCGGGAAAACAGAAAGGCGCTTGGTTGCCGCTAGCCGTTGTGTGCGCACAGAAGCAGATGGACCGGCTCAGGTAGATGCAACGAATTGATCAAGGATTCTTGCCAAGTCGGGTCCATGCTGTTGGAGCCAGCGCCGGAAAGCGGCTCCAGACGCAGGGATGCGAATTACCTGGGCGTCTGCAACTGCCGTGTCGATTGTGCCATGCTGTGCGAATGCTTGCGCGACAGCAGCCCATTCGGGCCATTGCAGCGCGGCCCGATGCCCGGCATCGGGCCAGGGGGCAGACCAGGCGCCAGAGGCGGCTTCGGCAGCATCAAGCGCCCAATGCGCATCCAGGTCGAAACGGGTCCGCTGCTGGCAGTGCTGGCGCCAAGTGGCCACGCCTTCTGGGTGCAGATGAATGACAGGAGTAGGGGGCACGTCGTGCAAACCTGCTGCCAGGGAACTCCAGAGCAGGGCAGCGTTGTCATGCAGGATGGCTGTCCGGCGGACATGTTGTGAAAAATGCGCCTGTTGCAGCCATTGCCGCAATAAGGCGGCATGCCAGACTGGGCGGTGACGTTGGGTTTTCTTGGGCATGTCGCTTCTGCCGTGGCCCAGCAGGTCGGGCGCGAGCACGCGCCAGCCAGCGGTGTGCAGCTGTGCAATCAGACCGGCCCACAGCAGACTGTAGCTGGCATATCCATGCAGTAACAACACGGCGGGACGGCTGCGGTCATCCGGTGCGGTGTCGATCACGTGCATGCGCCATGGCATGGAACCAGGTTCTTCTTCAGGATCGGACAGCTGCACAAAGCCGCACCATGGTCTGAGTGTCTCCAGGGCGTGGATGCCCGCAAAATGTGTTTCAGATGGCCGCAGGGCATCTTCGCGCAATGGTGCATGCAAGGGGGTTCGACGCAAATCTTGTTGCGCCATGCGGCGTTTGCGGAAAAATTCCTGCAATACTTCGGTGCAGGCTGCTTGCAAAGTGTGGCCGGAAGCGTCCTTGGGGGCATAGGCTTCGCAGCGGGTCTGGTGGTTCAGGGCGCTGTTGGCAAAAAGGTTGAGCACTGAGCCTGCCGCGCCGGTTTTGGGGTCGGGCACGGCATAGACGGCACGGGCAATCCGTGCATGCAGCAGTGCACCGCTGCACATGGCGCAGGGTTCCAGCGTGACGTAAAGCGTACAGCCTTCCAGCCGATGGTTGCCGATGGTGCGGGCGGCGGCCCGCAATGCCAGGATTTCTGCATGGGCGCAAGGGTCCTGG
>JAGPIR010000084.1 GCA_018054915.1 Allobrachymonas sp. | reverse complement strand
AGTCGATGCTCGACAGCATGCAGGCTGGAGAGTGGAAACCGCTGGAAATCATTCCCAGTGAAATGGAGCTGGCCCGGCGCTACAACGTCAGCCAGGGCACGGTGCGCAAGGCCATCGACGAACTGGCCGCAGAGAATTTGCTGGTGCGCCGGCAGGGCAAGGGCACTTTTGTGGCCAGCCATGGCGAGCAGCAGCTTCGCTTCCGGTTTTTGCGGCTGCGCCCCGATGAAGGGGGGATGGACGAAACGAACGGCCCGCAACGCAGCATTATTGAATGCCGCCGGTTGCGCGCTCCGGCGGATCTGGCGCGCGCCCTGCATCTCAATCCGGGTGATACGCTGTTGTCGATCCGCCGAGTGCTGTCCTTTGCCGGAGAGCCCACCGTTCTTGAAGACATCTGGCTGCCCGCCTTGATGTTCCGCGGCCTCACCGCCGAGGAATTGCAGCAGTATGCGGGACCGACCTATGCCCTGTTCGAGAAGGCGTATGGCGTGCGGATGATTCGTGCCGAAGAAAAATTGCGCGCCGTTTTGCCAGACGCCGAGCAGGCTCGGTTGCTGCACTGCAACGTGGATACCCCCCTGTTGCAGGTGGAGCGCATCAGCTATACCTTCAATGACCGGCCGGTAGAGGTACGGCGGGCGCTCAACCGGACCGACCGGCACCATTATCACAATACCCTCGGATGATGCGACAACAGCAAAAAGAGCAGGCCCGCAGCGTCCGGTGTGCATTTTGTGTGCCAGTTGCGCGAAGGGATGGGTGTTGCGTCTCCTTCCCCCGGCCTGGAATGCGTGATCGGGCGACGGCGCAGGCCATGGCGGCATGTGTGGTGCGCATCCCAATTTATACTGAATCGTTGGTGCAATGCAGCATTTTGTGGCGTGTCGGCCGCGTTTGCCGGCAACTGCGCCTAAAATCGATCTTACTTTTTTATTCTGTGCGGCGCTTGGCCAGTACGTGCCTTGGCGCTCTTCCTTTACTGGACCAGTCTTATGGCATCCCCTCCTGCAAAAACCGTCACGCGGCCGCGTGAATTCCGCAACATCTCGGTCACCGACATCCTGGGCTATCGCCTGCCGCCGGGCGCCATGGTGTCGATTTTGCACCGCGTCAGCGGCGCCATCCTGTTTGTGCTGTTGCCCCTGCTCGTCTGGATGTTCGACCATTCGCTGACTTCGGAAATTTCCTATGAGCGCTTCACGGCACTGTTCGATGGGCTGCTATTCGTTCCCGGCTGGTTGGTGAAGCTGGTGGTGCTGGGCATGATCTGGGCGTTCCTGCACCACATCTGTGCGGGCGTGCGCCATCTGGTCATGGATGTTTTTCACAGCACGGTGAACAAAAAAACCGGTACGGCTTCGGCACTGGCCGTCTTTGCCGCGAGCATCGCCCTGACGCTGGCCCTGGGTGCCAAGCTGTTTGGCCTGTATTGAAACGGAGGTTCCAGATGGCTGCCAATCCCATTTTCCAAGGCAAACGTTCCACCAGCGGCACCCATCACGGGCTGCGTGACTGGCTGATGCAGCGCGTCACCGCCGTGCTGATGCTGTTGTTCACGTTCGTGGTGATCGCGCGCGTGCTGCTGGTTTCCGGTCCCGTCACCTATGACGCCTGGGCCGGCGTCTTTGCCCCGCAATGGATGAAGAGTCTGACCTTCATCGCCATCCTCGCTCTGTGCTGGCACACCTTCGTCGGCATGCGCGACATTTTCATGGATTATGTGAAACCCGTTTTCTTGCGCCTTGTCCTGCATGTCGGCGCGATCGTCTGGCTGGCAGGCTGTGCCGGCTGGGCGCTGCAGGTTCTGTGGAGGCTCTGAACAAATGACAACAATGATGCAAAACCTGCCACGGCGCAAGTTTGATGTGGTGATTGTGGGCGCAGGCGGCTCCGGCATGCGCGCTTCGCTGCAACTGGCGCGCGCCGGGCTCAAAGTGGCTGTGCTCTCCAAGGTCTTCCCCACTCGTTCGCATACGGTGGCGGCGCAGGGCGGCGTGAGCGCCAGTCTCGGCAATATGAGCGAAGACCATTGGGAATGGCATTTCTACGACACCATCAAGGGATCTGACTGGCTCGGCGACCAGGACGCCATCGAGTTCATGTGCCGCGAGGCGCCCAAGGTCGTCTACGAGATGGAACACTTCGGCATGCCGTTCGACCGCAACCCCGACGGCACCATTTATCAGCGTCCGTTTGGCGGCCACACGGCCAACCACGGTGAAAAGCCGGTGCAGCGCGCCTGCGCTGCGGCCGACCGCACCGGCCACGCCATGTTGCACACGCTGTACCAGCAGAACCTCACGGCGCACACCCAGTTCCTGGTGGAGTGGATGGCGCTCGATCTGATCCGCGACGCCGACGGCGACGTGCTCGGCGTGGTCGCCCTGGAAATGGAAACGGGCGAAGTTTATGTGCTCGAAGCCAAATCCACCCTGCTGGCAACTGGCGGTGCCGGGCGCATCTACCATTCGTCCACCAATGCCTTCATCAATACGGGCGACGGCCTGGGCATGGCGGCGCGTGCAGGCATTCCGCTGCAGGATATGGAATTCTGGCAATTCCACCCCACCGGCGTCCACAACGCGGGCGTGCTCTTGACTGAAGGCTGCCGCGGCGAAGGCGCGATCCTGCTCAATGGCGAAGGCGAACGCTTCATGGAGCGCTATGCGCCCACGCTCAAGGATCTGGCTCCGCGCGACTTCGTCTCGCGCTCGATGGACCAGGAGATCAAAGAAGGCCGCGGCTGCGGCCCGAACAAGGATCACATCCTGATGAAGATGGATCACCTGGGCGCTGAAACCATTCTGAAGCGACTGCCGTCGGTGCACGAAATCGGCCTGCACTTCGCCAATGTGGACATCACGCGCGAGCCGGTGCCGGTGGTGCCCACCATCCATTACCAGATGGGCGGCATTCCCACCAACATCAACGGCCAGGTGGTCGAACATGTGGACGGCGCCAACCGGGTGGTCAACGGCCTCTATGCCGTGGGCGAATGCGCCTGCGTCAGCGTGCACGGCGCCAACCGCCTGGGCACCAACTCGCTGCTCGACCTGCTGGTGTTCGGCAAGGCTGCCGGCAACCACATGGTGCAGTCGGATCTGCCGAACCGGTCGCACAAGCCGCTGCCGGCCGATACCGCCGACAAGACCCTGGCGCGCCTGGCCAAGCTCGATGCCAGCACCGACGGCGAATATTCGCAGACCATTGCGGCCGATATGCGCAAGGCCATGCAGCAGCACGCCGGCGTGTTCCGCACCCAGGCGCTGATGGACGAAGGCGTGGAGAAAATCGCCGCCATTCGCGAGCGCGTGGCGCACATGCACCTGCGCGACAAGTCCCAGGTCTTCAACACCGACCGGGTGGAAGCCCTGGAAGTGCAGAATCTGATTGAAGTGGCGCAAGCCACCATCGTGTCTGCCGCAGCCCGCAAGGAATGCCGCGGCGCCCACATGGTCAACGACTACGAATACCCGGCCGACCACCCCACCATGGGCCTGGGGCGCAACGACGCCGAATGGATGAAGCACACCCTGTGGCACAGCGCAACCAACAGCCTGAGCTACAAGCCGGTGACGACAAAACCCCTGACCGTGGCCACCGTGCCGCCGCAGGTGCGCACGTTCTGACCCGATTCTTCCAACACGCGCGCGCCCCCGGAGTATTTCCATCATGCAACGCACATTCAAAATCTACCGCTACGATCCCGATCGCGACGCCAAGCCTCGCATGCAAACCGTGACCATCGAACTCGATGGCAGCGAACGCATGCTGCTCGACGCCCTGGTCAAGCTCAAGGAGCAGGATCCCACGCTATCGTTCCGCCGCTCCTGCCGCGAAGGCGTGTGCGGGTCCGACGCCATGAACATCAATGGCAAGAACGGCCTGGCCTGCCTGACCAACCTGCGCACGCTCAAAGACCCGATCGTCTTGAAGCCGCTGCCCGGCATTCCCGTGGTGCGCGACCTGATCGTGGACATGACCATGTTCTTCAAGCAGTACGAATCGGTCAAGCCCTATCTGATCAACCACGAGCAGCCGCCAGCGCGCGAGCGCCTGCAGTCGCCCGCGCAGCGCGAGGAATTGAACGGTCTGTACGAGTGCATCTTGTGCGCCTCGTGCTCCACCGCCTGTCCGAGCTTCTGGTGGAATCCCGACAAATTTGTCGGTCCCGCCGGGTTGTTGCAGGCCTACCGGTTTATTGCCGACAGCCGCGACCAAGCCACTGCCGAGCGCCTGGACGACTTGGACAACACCTACCGGCTGTTCCGCTGCCACACCATCATGAACTGCACCGATGTCTGCCCCAAGAGCCTGAATCCAGCCAAGGCCATCGGCAAGATCAAGGATCTGATGGCGCAGCGCGTGCTCTGAACGGCCGACACCAGGCAAAAACAATGAACGATGCCGCCACCGTTTTGTCGCAACAGGGCCTTAGCCGCCTGCGCTGGCGCTGCCGGCGTGGCCTATTGGAAAATGAACTGATCATCCACCATTGGCTCGACGCGCATACGCACGGCATTACGGTGCAGCAGGCCGATGCGCTGAACACCCTGCTGGACCTTTCCGACAACGATTTGCTCGACCTGCTGCTGCGCCGCAAGCAGCCACAAGACGCATGGGTCACCCCGGACGTGCTGGCCCTGTTGCGGGAAATGCAGCGGCCGGCCGAGGGCACCTGAAGTCCCGGATCGCCGCAATTCACATCCGCCGCGTCGCCGAAAAACCTTTGTTCTTCATTTCTTTTTGCCGCATCACCAGGAACCGCACCCATGAAACTTTCCGAAAACGTCGCCACCCTTTCGTTCAGCAATGGCAAGCCGAGCGTGGAGCTACCGGTTTATCAAGGCACCATCGGTCCGGACGTGATTGACATCCGCAAGTTGTATGGTCAAACCGGCATGTTCACCTACGATCCGGGGTTCCTGTCGACTGCGGCGTGCCAGTCGGCCATCACCTACATCGACGGCGACAAGGGCGAACTGCTGTACCGCGGCTACCCCATCGAGCAACTGGCTGCTCATTGCGATTACCTCGACACCTGCTACCTGCTGCTCAATGGAGAACTTCCCAACCGGCAGCAAAGCAGCGAATTTCACACGCGCATCCTTAGCCACACCATGGTGCACGAGCAGATGCAGTTTTTCCTGCGCGGCTTCCGCCGTGACGCACACCCCATGGCGGTGCTGACCGGTCTGGTGGGTGCCATGTCGGCCTTCTATGGCGACAACATGGATATTCATAACGCAGAGCACCGCAATGTGGCCGCCGTGCGGCTGATCGCCAAGTTGCCCACGCTGGTGGCCATGGCGTACAAATATGGCATTGGCGAGCCTTACATGCATCCACGCAACAATCTGAGCTACGCGGGCAACTTCCTGCGCATGATGTTTGGCACGCCCTGCGAGGATTACCAGGTCAACCCGGTCATCGAGCGGGCGATGGACCGCATCTTCACCTTGCACGCCGACCACGAGCAGAATGCTTCGACTTCCACCGTGCGTCTGTGTGGTTCGTCGGGAACCAATCCGTTTGCGGCGATTGCGGCGGGCGTGGCCTGCCTGTGGGGGCCGTCGCATGGCGGCGCCAACGAAGCCTGCCTGAACATGCTGGAAGACATTCAGCGCCAGGGTGGCGTGGCCAAGGTCGGCGAGTTCATGGAAAAGGTCAAGGACAAGAACTCCGGCGTCAAGCTCATGGGTTTTGGCCATCGCGTCTACCGCAACTACGATCCGCGCGCCAAGCTGATGCAGGAAACCTGCAACGAGGTGCTGGCGGCGCTTGGCCTGGAAAACGATCCGCTGTTTGCGCTGGCCAAGGCGCTCGAAAAAATTGCCCTGGAAGACGATTACTTCGTTTCGCGCAAGCTGTACCCCAACGTCGACTTCTATTCGGGCATCGTTCAGCGCGCCATCGGCATACCCGTTGGCCTGTTCACCGGCATTTTTGCGCTGGCGCGAACCGTGGGCTGGATCGCCCAGCTCAACGAAATGCTGGCCGACCCCGAATACAAGATCGGCCGCCCGCGCCAGCTGTATGC
>JAGPIR010000083.1 GCA_018054915.1 Allobrachymonas sp. | reverse complement strand
GTTCTTGCCCAAATACAGCACAGCAGCGGCAGCCACCCCTATCGCCATGAACCAGAACGGCGGCGTGATCAACCCGTGCACAGTCATGGCCAGCACGCCATGGAAATGCTCAGCGATGTGCTGCACCGCGGAATGACGGGAGCCATCCATGGAAATGGCATCCCGTAAAAAACCGCCAAATACCAGCGGCTCCATCGTGAAGAAGCCAATGACCACGGAAGGAATCGCCAGCAGGACCAATGGCACCGTCACCACCCACGGCGATTCATGCGGCTTGGCATCGCCGTGGTGCGCATGGTGCCCCGCGTGATGATGCGCGTCGGGGTTCTCGTGGTAACGCTCTCTGCCCCAGAACACCAGGAAATACATGCGCATGCTGTAGAAGGCAGTTGTGATCACGCTCAGCAGCGCCGCCCAGAATGCCAGTGGCGCCATGGGCTGATGACTGGCCCCCAACGCTAGGATGATGCCATCCTTGGAATAGAAACCCGAGAAAAACGGCACACCAATGAGAGCCAACGTGCCTGCCAGCGATGTCCAATGCGTAATGGGCATGTATTTGCGCAGCCCGCCCATGTAGCGCATGTCCTGGTTGTGGTGCATAGCCATGATGACCGAGCCCGCTGCCAAGAACAGCAAGGCCTTGAAGAACGCATGGGTGAACAGATGGAACAGCGAGAACGGATAGGCCGACGCCCCCAGGCCCATGATCATGTAGCCCAGCTGCGACAACGTGGAATAGGCCACCACGCGCTTGATGTCGTACTGGATCAGGCCCATCAGGCCCATCAGGAAGGCGGTCGCCGCTCCAACCGTGAGAATGATGTTCAGCGCCACATCGCTGAGTTCAAACAGCGGCGACATCCGCGAAACCATGAAAATACCCGCCGTGACCATGGTAGCCGCGTGGATCAGCGCCGAACTGGGCGTGGGGCCATACATCGAATCGGGCAGCCACACATGCAGCGGGAACTGGGCCGACTTGCCCATGGCGCCAATGAACAGGCAAACGGCGGCGACGGTGACAACCGACCATCCGAGGCCCGGCATCGACGCCGCCGTCAGCGCATCCAGCCGCAAGAAGATCTCCGTGTAGTTGAGCGTGCCGGTGTAGGCAACGACCAGTCCGATCCCTAGAATGAAGCCCAGGTCGGCCACGCGGTTGATCAGGAAAGCCTTCTTGTTGGCAGCGACAGCGCCCGGCTGATCAAACCAGAAACCGATCAGCAGATAGGAGGCCACCCCTACGCCTTCCCAGCCGATGAAAAGCTGCAGCAGGTTGTTGCTCATGACCAGCATGAGCATGGCAAACGTGAACAGGGACAAGTAGGCAAAGAAGCGGCCATACCCCGCATCGCCATGCATGTAGCCGGTGGAATAAAGGTGCACCATGAGTGAGACAAAAGTCACCACGCACATCATCAGCGCAGTAATGCCGTCGATCATGAAACCAATTTCCATGCGAAGGTTTCCGGCGCACATCCATTCGTAAACCGTCTGATTGAAACGCGCGCCTTGCGCAACCAGCATCAACACCCAGACCGAAAGTGCAAAGGAAATGGCAACGCCGGCAATCGTTATCACATGCACCGCCCGATGGCCCAGCAGTTTTCCTCCGGCAGCCGTACCAAAAACGCCCGTGACGATCGCCGCAATCAGTGGAATCAGCACAACTGCCAGCAGCAAGGAGAGAGACAAAGTGGATGCCATCGGTTCAGCCCTTCAAGTCACCCATGGCGTCGGCCCGGGCGCTACCCCGGGTACGGAACAGCAATACAAGAATCGCCAGACCGATGGCGGACTCCGATGCGGCAACTGTCAGGATGAAAAAAACAAACACCTGCCCGTGCAAATCGCCCAGGTAATGCGCAAAGGCCACAAAATTCATGCTGACCGACAGCAGCATCAGTTCGATGGCCATAAGCAGGACGATCAGGTTCCTGCGATTGAGGAAAATACCGACGATCGACAGCGCAAACAGCACGCCGCCCAGCGCAAGAAAATGTCCCAATGACAGGTTCATGACGGTTTCTCCTGGTCGGCTGGCGCATCCGCAGGCACCGCGCGGACGGGATCCATCTTGACCATGCGCATGCGCTCATGTGGCTTCACACCCACCTGCCACCGCGGCGACTGGTAGCGGCTGTCCTTACGGCTGCGCAAGGTCAGTGCAATGGCCGCAATGATGGCCAGCAACAACAGAGCAGCGGCGATTTCCACTGGGTACAGGTACTGCGAATACAGCAATTGTCCCAGCGCATTGGTATTGGCCGCCGTTGCCGGCAATACGGCCCCATCCGCGCCAATTGGCGGCAACGGTTGCGTGACATGGCGATAGTTGAGCATGAACACCGCACCCAGTTCAACCATGAAGGCAATACCGACCGCCGCCGCCAGTGGAAAGTGTTTCCAGAATCCCTGCCGCGCCGTCTGAACGTCGAAATTGATCATCATCAGCACGAACAGGAACAGCACCATCACCGCACCGACATAGACGAGCACCAGTACCACCGCCAAAAATTCAGCCTTGATCAGCAGCCAGATGGCCGCCGCCTGGAAAAAGGCCAGTACCAGATACATCACCGCATGCACCGGGTTGCGCGAAGTGATGACGCGAAACGCTGCCAGCAGCAACACGGCGGAAAATGCGTAAAAAAGAAGAGTCTGAATGGTGTTGATCATGACTATGCGTCTGGGCTGCTAGCGGTACGGGGCGTCTTCCGCCTTGGCGGCATCGATCAGCGTTTTATAACGGTCCCCCACGGCCAGCAGCATGTCCTTGGTGAAATACAGGTCGCCCCGCTGCTCGCCGTGATATTCAAAAATAGGCGTTTCGACAATCGAATCAACCGGACAGCTTTCTTCACAGAAGCCGCAATAAATGCATTTGGTCAGGTCAATGTCGTAACGGGTGGTGCATCGTTTGCCTTTGCTGTCCTCTGCCGACTCGATCGTGATGGCCATGGCCGGACACACCGCCTCGCACAGTTTGCAGGCAATACAGCGTTCTTCGCCATTGTCGTAGCGCAAAAGCGCATGCAGACCGCGAAACCGCGGGCTCAGCGGCGTTTTTTCTTCCGGATACTCAATCGTGAACTTACGCCGGAAAGTGTAACGCCCGGTCAACGCCATACCCTTGAGCAACTCCCACAGGGCAAAACTTTTCACAAAATCCCGCAGCGAAAAGGCCGTGGCCTGCTGCGCCTTCTGCGTCTGCAGGGATGTGATGGAGACAGGTGCGCCAGTATTGCTCACTTCCAAAGACTCCAAGGGGTCTGCATCCACACCCCAACAACCACCAGCCACAACAACGTCACCGGAATAAAGATTTTCCACCCCAGGCGCATGATCTGGTCGTAGCGATAACGCGGAAATGTGGCACGGACCCAAATGAATAGACTGAACAACACGAATGTTTTCAGGCCCAGCCAGATCCAGCCGGTGTTCATGAGTCCGGTCATCCATTGCGGCAGGAAAGTCAGGCGTTCAAAGCCCAGCGGTGCACCCCAGCCTCCCAGGAACAGCAGGCTGCCCATGACCGAAAAAAGTATCATATTGGCGTATTCAGCGAGGAAAAAAAGTGCAAATCCCATCCCTGAATATTCGACCATGTGGCCAGCCACGATTTCGGCCTCCCCTTCGACCACGTCGAACGGATGGCGGTTGGTTTGGGCCATGGCCGATACCATGTACACCACGAAAATAGGCAGCAGGGGCAGCCAGTTCCAGGACAGGAAATTGATGCCATGGCTAGCAAACCAGCCTCGAGCCTGCTCCTGCACGATGACACTGAGATTGAGACTACCGGCAATCATCAGCACCACCAGAATGCAAACACCCATGGCGATTTCATACGACAGCATCTGCGCCGATGCCCGCATGGCGCCGAGGACGGGGTATTTGGAATTGGACCCCCAGCCCGCCATGATGATGCCATACACTTCGAGCGAGGCGATGGCGAATATGTACAGCAGCCCGGCATTGATGTTGGCCAGCACCAGTTCCGGCCCAAACGGCACCACGGCCCAGGCGGCCATGGCCGGCATGATGGTCATGATGGGGCCGAGGTAATACAGGAACTTGTCGGCGCGGTCGGGGCGGATGACTTCCTTGAGCAACAGCTTGATCACATCGGCAATCGGCTGCAGCAAACCCAGCGGCCCCACGCGGTTGGGCCCCAGCCGAATCTGCATGAAAGCGATGAGCCGCCGCTCCCACAGCATCAGATAGGCCACGCTCAAAAACAGAATCGCCAGCCGCAGACCGATGCCCAGCAGGATCCAGACAACGGGCCACAACCCGTCCTGCCACCAACCGGCAGAGCACCACGTCAGGCCAAAATACGAGCAGCCATCGCGGCCGAAGGTGTAGAGCCAGTCGGTCATGGCTGACGCTCCTGCGTATGCGGCGAAGTATGCGGCGAAGAACACCCACATGCTCCGGCTGCCTGCCCATCGGTCGTGGCCTGCAACGCGGGCGCGCGGCGCACCAGCGCATCAAGCTGGTAGATGCTGACGCTGACCGGACGTTCGCCGGCACGTTCCACCACGATGGCAGCATCGGTGCGGTTGTCCAACCGTCCTGCATTGACCAGGCTGCCGCTGCTCACTCCGGGCAAGGCACGCGCCAGTACCTGCTGGGAATTGTCGAA
Organism: Allobrachymonas sp.; assembly: GCA_018054915.1. Classification (GTDB taxonomy): domain Bacteria; phylum Pseudomonadota; class Gammaproteobacteria; order Burkholderiales; family Burkholderiaceae_C; genus Brachymonas. The sequence goes on along the minus strand of JAGPIR010000083.1, from coordinate 1,394 downwards.
GTCCAGGTTGGGTGCGTCGAGCATGCGCGCCAGCGCGCACAGCACTTTCCAGCCCGGACGCGTTTCGCCCAGCGGCCTGACGACGGCGTGAAAACTTTGCAGGCGCCCCTCGGCATTGACGAAGCTGCCCGAGGTTTCGCTGAACGGACTGATCGGCAGCAGCACGTCGCTGATGTCGAGGTTGGTCTTGAAGGGACTAAGCGTAATCACCGTTTGCGCCGGCTGCAACCCTTGCAGGGCAGCCTCGCCCGCAGCGCAGTCCCATTGGGGCTCCACCTGCAGCAAGACGGCGGCTTTGAGTGTGCCTTGCACCATCTGCCGGGCAGTCAATCCGCCGGTTTGCGGCAACGCACCCACGCATTGGGCACCCACGGTGTTGGCCGCTTCCGTAAGGAAGCCGAAGCGCGCGCCGGTTTGCGCGGCAATCCATTGCGCCAGCGCCAGCAGGCTGGACGCCTGCGGATGATGCGCCGCGGCATTGCCCAGCAACACGGCCTTGCGGTCACCGCCAAGCAGGGAACGCGCAATGGCCACTGCGGCATCCATTGGAACTGCAGGATTTGCAACCGGCGGCTGCACGCCTGTTTCGGCCGCCACGGCGGCAGCGATGTCGGCCAATGCCTGCGTCCAGTCCAGTGCATCGGCCTGCAGCACCGCATGCACCGGCATGGCCCAGTCCGGCGAGGTCTGCGCAACGGCGCAGACTTGCGCGCCCTGCCGCACGGCCTGGCGGATGCGCTGCGCGAACAGCGGGTGATCCTTGCGCAAGTGGCTGCCGATGACGAGGGCGCGATCCAGCGTCGTCAATTCGGCAATCGGCATGCCCAACCAGCGGACCTTGCCCTGGGCATCGGCGCATTCGGCGTGGCGCAGGCGGTAGTCGATGTTGTCGCTGCCAAGCGCATGCACAAGCTGCCTGGCCAGCCAGAGCTCTTCCACCGTGCTGTGCGGACTGGCAAGCAGGCCGACACCTGCGGGACCTTGTTTTTCGGCAATGTCGCGCAGGCCGCTGGCCGCATATTCGAGGGCGATTTGCCAGTCGACTTCCAGCCAGCGTCCGTCCTGCTTGATCATGGGCACCGTGAGCCGGTCGGGGCTGCTGAGCGCTTCATAGCTGAAGCGGTCGCGGTCGGCGATCCAGCATTCGTTGACCGCCTCGTTTTCGAACGGCACCACGCGCAGCACGCGGTTGTCCTTGACCTGCACAATCAGGTTGGCGCCGGTGGAGTCGTGCGGGCTGACGCTCTTGCGCCGCGAAAGCTCCCAGGTGCGCGCCGCATAGCGAAACGGTTTGCTGGTGAGCGCGCCCACCGGGCAGATGTCGATCATATTGCCCGACAGTTCCGAATCGACCGTTGCGCTGACAAAGGCCTCGATTTCGCTGTGCTCGCCGC